>NZ_JBEYWO010000011.1:0-241396 GCF_040644455.1 Streptomyces sp. NPDC046977 | reverse complement strand
GACGTTCCGGAGGGCCTGCGTACCGGCATCGTCCCGCTCGGCCGCCCGATCCCCAACACCCCCGGCTTCCTCGCCGGCCGGGGCGACCTCGGGTCGCCCCGGCCGGCCACCGCCGGACCCCGCGTTGAACGCGGGGCGCCCGCGGCCCGTACTCCCCCCGAACGCAAGGACACTGCTGCCGGAGGGGCCTGGGAGGTGGCCATGCGGCAGACGTATCGGCTCGGAGGAGCGATCTGTGCCGCCCTGGGAACGGCCGAGGCCGTCTGGGTGGCGCAGGACGTCACCCAGTTCCGGGCGGAGGGCGCCCTCAGGGTGTGGACCGGGCTCGGAGTGCCGGTCGGCGGGGCACCGATGATCACCTCCACCGTGGACCTGCTGCTGCTCGGGCTGTACGCGGCCGGCGCGGTGGCCGCCTTCCGGCCCGGCGGGGTGGGGGTGCTCGGGGCCGCCGCCGTCATCACCCTGGCGCTGCGCACCCCCGCGGCCCTCCTGCTGGCCCCCGCTTCCGGCGGCGTCCTGCGCGGCCTCCAGGGGCCGTTGCTGCTCACCGCGGGCGGGCAGGTGGCCGGGGCGCTCCTGCTGCTCCTGGTCGTGCGCCGCAACGGCACGGACGCCCCCGCGCCGCCCAGACCCGCCGCGGGAGTGCTCGCCGGACTGCTGCTGCTGGTCGCCGCGGCGATCACAGGCATCTGGGAGTTCACCCGCACCCACGGCGATCCGGCCGCCGTCCCGCTGCCGCCCAGCTTCCTGTTCCGCACGGCCGTCGGCGGCTACCTCGTCAACTCCCAACTGGGCGCGCCCTTCGACTGGCAGGCCTGGGCGAGCACGGCCCTGGCCGCGGCCGCCGGGGCGGCGGCCCTGGCACGGGCGCCGTTCTCCCGGCCGCTGGGCATCTCGGTGGCGTGCCTGCTGGGGGCCGTCGCGGTCCCCGTCCTCGTCACCTTCCGGCTCCAGGCGCTGGGCGGCGCCGAGTTCGCGGCCGGCTTCTCGGCGGCCGCGGCCGTGGTGGCCGTCCTGCTGCTGATCCCCCGCAGGCCGGACCAGGACGGGGCGCCGGAGGGCGACCCCTTCGCGGACGCGGAGGTGGTGCCGGCCGCCGACACCCTCAGCATGCCGCTCTTCGACCGGACGGAGGTCCTGCCCGTCGTCGACGCGTACGGGCCGCCGCCCGGGGAGGCCCGCGCGGCGTACCTGCGCGAGCCCCCGTTCGGCTAGGAGGCGTCGTCCGGTGCGACGTGCTGCGAGGCGCAGTGCCTTCACGCGGTGGGCGCGGGGCACTCCCGGTGGGGCCTGTGGCGGTCCGGGCTGGGAAGTGCCGGTGCGCGGGCTTCCCTGGCTGCCGCTGGGGTGTCCCTCCGGTGCGGTGCACCGCGAGGCGGAGTGTCCTCTCCTGGTCGGTGCGGTCGGCACGCGGTGCGGGCACTCCCGGTGGGGCCGGGGGAGGGCCTGTGGCGGTCCGGGCCGGGAGGTGCCGGTGCGCGGGCTTCCCTGGCTGCCGCTGGGGTGTCCCTCCGGTGCGGTGCACCGCGAGGCGGAGTGTCCTCTCCTGGTCGGTGCGGTCGGCACGTGGTGCGGGTACTCCCGGTGGGGCCGGGGGATGGCTTGTGGCGGTCCGGGCCGGGAGGTGCCGGCGCACGGGCTTCCCCGGCTGCCGCTGGGGGTGCCCCTCCGGTGTGGTCGGGCCACGCGGCGGAGCCGGGGAAGGCCGCGGGTCAGGAGGCGGTGCCGAGGCCCAGGGCCCGCTTGAGGAAGGCGACCTGGAACAGCAGCAGGTTCTCGGCGACCTGCTCCTGCGGGGTCATGTGGGTCACCCCGGACAGCGGGAGGACCTCGTGCGGGCGCCCGGCGGCCAGCAGGGCGGAGGACAGCCGCAGGGTGTGGGCGGCGACCACGTTGTCGTCCGCGAGGCCGTGGACGAGCATCAGCGGCCGCGCCTGCTCCGCAGGTGCGGACAGCCCCGCGTCGGTGACGAGGGAGTTGGCGGCGTAGACGGCCGGCTGCTGCCCGGGGTCGCCGAGACAGCGCTCGGTGTAGTGGGTGTCGTACAGCCGCCAGTCGGTGACCGGGGCGCCGGCCACGCCCGCGTGGAAGACGTCCGGACGGCGCAGCACCGCCAGCGCGGCGAGGTAACCGCCGTACGACCAGCCGCGGATGGCCACCCGGCCGAGGTCCAGCGGGTAGCGGGCGGCGAGCGCGTGCAGCGCGTCGACCTGGTCGCCGAGGGTGACCCCGGCGAAGTCGCCGGCGATCGCCTTCTCCCACGCGGGGGAGTGCCCGGGCGTGCCGCGGCCGTCCGCGACGACGACCGCGAAGCCCTGGTCGGCCAGCCACTGCGCGTGCAGATAGGCGCGCTGGGCCCGCACCACCATCTGGCCGTGCGGGCCGCCGTAGGGGTCCATGAGCACGGGCAGCGGGCCGTCGCCGTCCCGGTACCCCGTGGGCAGCAGGACCGCCGCGGGGATGTCCCGCTCGCCGGCGGTGGTGAGCGCGGGGCGGGCGGTCAGCACCGGGGTCTCGGCGTACGAGGCGATCGCGGCCGGCTCCGCGCCGTCGCGCAGCACGCGCGTGGTCGCGGCCGGCTCCTCCAGCGAGGCGGACGTCAGCACGGTGACCCCGCCGGAGCGCACCGCGGTGTGGACGCCCGGGGTGCCGGACAGCCGGACCGGGCCGCCGGGCCCGCCGTCCGCCCGGTACACATGGATCTCGCCGGTCTCCGGGTCCTTGGCGCCGGCACCCGCCGAGGCGGTCAGCAGGAAGGCGTCCCCGTCGCTCCCGAGCACCGAACGCACGTGCAACTCCGGCCCGGTGAAGGCGCGTTCACCCACCATCAGGGATCGCGCGCCGCTCTCGTCGGTGATCCGCACCAGGCGCTCACCGCTCGCCCAGGCCGGTACCCCGGCGAAAAGATCCAGCCAGATTTCGTCGCGCTCGCGGTGCACCTCCCGGGTGCCGCCGGTGGCCGTGTCGACCGCCAGGTACACCTGCTCGCGCTGGTCTCTGGCCTGTACGAGCAGCAGCGGCGGGCCGGCCGCGGACCAGTGCACCCGGGCCAGGTACGGATAGCGCTCCCGGTCCCACTCCACGGGCGTCGCCGTGCCGTCCAGGGCCAGCAGCACCAACGTGACCTGGGCGTTCGGCGTGCCGGCCGCCGGGTAGGCCACCTCGGCGGGCTCCTGCCCGGGGTTGGCGGGGTCGGCGATCCACCAGCGCCGCACCGGGGCGTCGTCGACCCGCGCGGCGAGCAGCGCGCCGCCGTCCGGCGCCCACCAGAAACCGCGGCTGCGGGACATCTCCTCGGCGGCGATGAATTCCGCCAATCCGTAGGTGACGCCGGGGCCCTCCGGCACGGCCAGCGCGCGGTCACCGCCGCCGTCCGCGTCCACCACGTGCAGTGCGCCGTCCGCCACGTAGGCCACCCGGCGCCCGTCGGGCGAGGGCCGGGGGTCCGCCACCGGGCCGGGCACCGGGAGCTCCCTGGCGGTGCCCGCGGCCAGGTCCGCCGCGAACAGCCGCCCGGACAGGGCGAAGGCGGCCAGCGCGACCGCGTCGTCCGTCGCGTACGCCACGATGCCCGCCGAGCCCTCGCGGCTGCGCTCGCGCCGCGCCCGCTCCTGCGGCGACAGCTCCTCGTCCGCGCCGGCGAGCAGGGCCGCGGGGTCGGCCGCGACCCGCTCGGCCGCCGTGCCGCCGCCGGCGGGCAGGTCCAGCACCCACAGCAGGTGCGAGCGGTCGGTGCCGGACCGGGAGCGCAGGAAGGCGATGCGCCCGCCGTCCGGCGAGACGGAGAAGGCACGCGGGGCGCCGAGCGAGAACCGCTGCGTGCGGGCGTACTGCCGCGGGAAGGAGAGCGATTGCGTCATGCCGCGATCCTCCCACCGGGCCGGTCGCCGGACCCGGCGCGCGCACCCGCGAGAACCGGCCATGCGCCCCCGCGTGCTCCCGTGCACCGAGCTGTGCGGTCCACCACAAAGTTATGATCCATTGCCAAGAGTGGGTAACAACCGGTTGGCAACTGCTGCCGCGACCCTGAGGCCCTGGAGGTGAGCCGCTGTGGCACTCTCGATTTCGGCGGTGCTGCTGCTGCTGATCGTCGTGTTCCTGCTCGTCCGGAAGTCCGGGCTGAAGGCGGGCCATGCGGTGGTCTGCGTACTGCTCGGCTTCTATCTGGCGAGCTCGTCGATCGCCCCGACGATCAGGGACCTGACCAACAATGTCGCGGGCATGATCGGGGACTTCAAGTTCTGAGCCGTAGGCTCTCCCCATGACCGCCACACCCGCCCGCCGGCTGCTCCTCGTCCACGCACACCCCGACGACGAGTCGATCAACAACGGCGCCACCATGGCCAAGTACGTCGCCGAGGGGGCCCTTGTGACGCTCGTGACGTGCACCCTGGGCGAGGAGGGCGAGGTGATCCCGCCGGAACTGGCCCACCTGGCCGCCGACCGGGACGACACCCTCGGCACGCAGCGGATCGGCGAACTGGCCGACGCCATGAAGGAGCTGGGCGTCACCGACCACCGGTTCCTCGGCGGCCCCGGCCGGTACCGCGACTCGGGGATGATGGGCGTCCCGCAGAACGAGCGGCCCGACTGCTTCTGGCAGGCGGACCTCGACGAGGCGGCCTCGTACCTCGTGGAGGTGATCCGCGAGACGCGGCCGCAGGTGCTCGTCACGTACGACCCCGACGGCGGCTACGGCCACCCCGACCACATCCAGGCGCACCGCGTCTCCATGCGCGCCGCGGAGCTGGCCGCGGACGCGTCCTGGAGACCCGGCCTCGGCGACCCGCACACCGTCGCCAAGGTCTACTGGAACTGCATTCCGCGCTCCGAGGTCGAGAAGGGCTTCGCGCGGCTGCACGCGGCCGGCAGGTCCGCGCTCTTCGAGGGCGTCGCGAGCCCCGACGACCTGCCGGGCGTCGTGGACGACTCCGTGGCGACCGCGGTCGTCGACCTGGAGGGGCGGCACGCCGCGCAGAAGACGGCGGCGATGCGCGCCCACATCACGCAGATCGCGGTGGACGGCCCGTTCTTCGCCCTCTCCAACGACCTCGGGCAGCCGCTCTTCGGCGCCGAGTACTACCGGCTGGTCCAGGGCGAGCCCGGGGTCGCCGACGGCCGTGAGGACGACCTGTTCGCGGGGGTGGGGGCATGAGGCGGCTCGCGTACCCCGTCCTGGCGGTGCTCGGCGCCGCCGTCGCCGTCGCCGGGGCGCTGGTCCAGGCGGCGTGGTTCCCCGGTGGGCTGATCCTGGCGCTCGCCGGGAGCGCGGCCCTGTTCTGGGGCGGCGGCAGGCTGACCGGCGGGCGGGTGGGGGCGGTGGTGCCGGCGGCCGTCTGGCTGCTCACCGTGATCTTCCTCAGCTCCGCGCGCCCGGAGGGCGACTTCCTGTTCGCCAATGGACTCAGCCCGTACATCTACTTGTTGGGCGGCGCGATGGCCGGCGTGATGTCGGCCACGCTTGCGCAACCCGGGCCTCCCGGCGGTGGATCGCTTGAGGCACGATAGGCGCCACGTTCCGTCCGTTACGATGCGCGCGTTGACCGCTCACGAACTGCACGTCGTCCGATTTGGTGGATGACGTCGCATAAGTCCCGTTGGTACGGGCGGTCTCCCCCCGGCGGCAGGCGACTCCTCGGCGGTGCCCAGTATGGTGGTGCGCGCCGCCGGGCCGCCCGCGGAAGGCCGTGACGGGTGGCGAAGCGAACCGGGAGAGCCTGCATTGAGTCGTGAAACTGACCGTCCGTCCCCCGGCCACCAGGGCCGGGGCGGAGCCGCGTATCCCTCGGGCACCCCGCCGTACGGGACCCGCCCGTTTCCGTCGCTGCATCCGCAGGAGGGCCCGCGGGACGAGGCGGCCGCCGAAGGGGAGACCCCGGCCGCCGCTGCCGCGGGAGAGCCGAGGACCGAGACAACGCTGACCACCCGGGTCCGGATCAACATCCCCGGGTCCCGGCCGATTCCGCCCGTCGTGGTCCGTACGACCGTCGACGGCGGCGCCGAGGGCGAGGCCCCCGCCTCCCCGGCGGCCGGCCCCGCCGCCGAGGCGGCGCAGCAGCCCGCGGCGTGGACCGCGGGCGGCCCCGCCGGCCCCGGGCAGGGCGAGCCCGCCCCCGCGCCGGTACCGGCCGCCGAGCCGGAGGTCCCGGCGCAGGGCGGCTCCAAGCCGACCAGCGACTGGTTCGCCCCGCGCAAGGCCGCCCCGGCCCCGCAGGCGCCCGAGGCGGCGGCACTGCCCGCCCCCGCGCCCGCACCGGCCCCCGCTCCGGCACAGGACTTCGCGCCCGCCCAGGACTTCGCGCCGGCGCAGGACTTCACCGCCCCGGAGACCACGCAGCCGATGCAGCTCGGCGACCTGCCGATGCGCAACGGCGGTCCGGGACGCGGCCCCGGCCGCCCGGGCGGCCCCGCCGCGTCCGGCGGCGGCCCCATCCCGTACCTCAACGACGGCCCCACGGGCCCGGGCGGGCCCGGTGGCCCCGGCGTTCCCGGCCCCCGGCCGTTCCCCGGCCAGGCGGGCCCCGGCGGACCCGCGGGTCCCGGTGCGCCCGGTCCTGGAGGCCCTGGCGGCCCCGGCACGCCGTTCCGCGGCTTCCAGGCCCCGGCCGGCCCCACCACGGGCCCCGTCACCGGCGACATGCGGATCCCCCCGGCCGGTGCGCCGCACGCCGCGCAGGCCCCGGCGCCCTTTCCCGGCGCGTTCGCGCCCGCGGGGGAGCGGCTGTCCGGCGACACGGTCGTCAGCGGCATCCCGGCCGTGCCCCCCGCGGGCCCCTCGGTCACCCGTCCGGTCCCGGCGGCCGGCGGCGACGCGTACCACTTCCAGAAGGACGAGGAGCCGGCCCCCAAGCCCAAGGGACGCTCCAAGCTGATACTGGCGGGCGCGGCCGTGGTGGTCCTGCTCGGCATCGCCTACGGGGCGGGTCTGCTGATGGACCACTCCGACGTCCCGGCCGGCACCACCGTCTACGGCGTGGACATCGGCGGCAAGTCCCGGGACGACGCCATGGCGTCGCTCGACGCGGCGCTCGGCGGCCGCAAGGACGCGGCGATCACCGTCACCGTCGGCGAGCAGACCATGAAGCTCAAGCCCTCGGCCGCCGGACTCGTCCTCGACACCGACGCGACCGTCCGCAACGTGGCGCACCGCGACTACAACCCCGTCACGGTGATCGGCTCGCTGTTCGGCGGCAGCCGCGAGGTCGACCCCGTCGTGGACACCGACAAGGACAAGCTCCGTGCGCAGCTGAAGAAACTCTCCGAAGGCCTCGGCGGCGCGGGCTCCGAGGGCAAGGTGACGTTCGTGTCCGGCAAGGCCGTGGCCGTCGCCGGCAAGCCGCACCAGGCCATCGACGTGGACGGCTCGGTGGACAAGCTGACCACGGCCTACGCCACCCAGCTCGCCAGCGGCAAGCCCGGCCTGGTCACCCTGGCGGCGACCACCGTCGAGCCCAAGGTCACCCAGGCCGCGCTCGACGACGCGGTCAACGGCTTCGGCAAGACCGCCATGTCGGGCTACGTGTACGTGAAGGCCGGCAACGGCTCCCCCGTCCCGTTCAGCCCGGAGCACTCGCTCTCGGAGATCCTGTCCATGGTCCCGGACGACGACGGCAACCTGAGCCCGTACATCGACACCAAGGTGCTCAAGGAGCTGTACGGCGGCGCCTTCGACGGCGTGCTGGTCACCCGCGGGGACGGCAGCAAGACCGCCGTGACCCCGCAGGACGTCGCCTCGGCGATGCTGCCCGCGCTGCGGACGGACGACCCGCAGAAGAAGACGGTCACCGTGGAGGGCACCTCCTGACCGGCTGAGCTCCGCGTCACGAACGCCATGGGTGTGGCCCCGGTACCCGTACCGGGGCCACACCCATGACATCTGTCATGCGCGGAACGGGACGCCCGGCACTGCCGGGCGGGGCCCCGCACCGGCGAGTCTGAGGCCATGACCGCCATCGCGTTCACGCACGTGACGAAGAACTTCGGCCCGGTACGGGCCGTCGACGACCTGACCCTGACCCTCCACCCGGGCGAGACCGTCGCCCTCCTCGGCCCCAACGGCGCCGGCAAGTCCACCGCGCTGGACCTGCTGCTGGGCCTGCGCACCCCCGACTCCGGCACCGTCGAGCTCTTCGGCCGCACACCGCGCCGGGCGATCTCCGAGGGGCTGGTCGGCGCCATGCTGCAGAGCGGCGGCCTCATGGAGGACGTCACCGTCCGGGAGATCGTGCGGCTCGCCTGCGATCTGCACCCGCGCCCGCGACCCGTCGCCGAGGTGCTCTCCGGCGCGGGCCTGGACGCGATCACCGACCGCAAGGTCAACAAGCTCTCCGGCGGCCAGGAGCAGCGGGTGCGCTTCGCCATGGCGACCGCCGGGGTGAGCGACCTGCTGGTCCTGGACGAGCCCACCACCGGCATGGACGTCTCCGCGCGCCAGGCCTTCTGGGACGCCATGCGCGGCCAGGTGCGGCAGGGCCGCACCGTGCTCTTCGCCACCCACTACCTGGAGGAGGCCGACGCGGTCGCCGACCGCGTGCTCGTCCTCCAGGGCGGCCGGCTGTTGGCCGACGGCACCGCCGCGGAGATCAAGGCCCGTGCCGGCGCCCGGCGGATCGTCTTCGACCTCGACGACGCGTGGGACGAGGCGGCACTGCTCGCCCTGCCCGGCGTCACGGCGGCCGAGGTGACCGGCCGCACCGTGCGCCTGCGCTCCACGGACGCCGACGCGACCGTGCACGCCGTCTACGCCGCCGGGCTCTACCCCCGGCACCTGGAGGTCGCCGGACTCGGCCTGGAGCAGGCCTTCCTGGCCATCACGGCCGCCACAGCGGACAGGTCCAAGGACGAGGAGGTGGCGGCCCGATGAGGACGCTGGTCACGCTGGAGATCCTGCGCGTGCTGCGCAACCGCAAGTTCATGTTCTTCTCGGTGCTCTACCCGGTGCTGCTCTTCCTGATCCTGACGGCCGGTCAGAACAACACCCTGGTCACGTACTACATGGTCGCGATGTGCGCCTTCGGCGCCATGACCGCCGTGCTCATGGGCAACTCCGAGCGCATCGCCCGCGAACGCGACAAGGGCTGGGTCCGGCAGCTGCGGCTGACCGCCCTGCCCGGCCGCGGCTACGTCCTGGCGAAGATCGCCTCGGCCGCCACCGTCAGCCTGCCCTCCATCGTCCTCGTCCTCATCGCGGGCGCGGCCGTCAAGGGCGTACGGCTGGACGCCTGGCAGTGGGGCGGCGTGCTGCTGACCAGCTGGGCCGGCAGCTTCGTCTTCGCCGCGCTGGGCGTGGCCATCGGCTACGTCGCCACCGCCGACGTGGCCCGCCCGGTCGCCATGATCGCCTACTTCGGGACGGCGCTGCTCGGCGGCCTGTGGATGCCGTACAGCTCCTTCCCGGGCTGGCTGCGGCGCATCGCGGACGTGCTCCCGGCCCGCCCGTACGCCGCGCTCGGTCAGGCCGTCGAGCTCGGCCACGCGCCGCACCCGCGCGACGTGGCGGTGCTCGTGGTCTACCTGGTGCTCTTCGCGGGCACAGCCGCTTGGATGTACCGCAAGGACACCGCGAAGGCCTGACCCCCGCGACGGGCCCTGGAAGAACGACGGAGAGGAAGACGCCGTGGCGGACCTCGACAACACGGCGATCGGCCGGGCGCCGGAGAACCGCCGGCAGGCGGTCGTGAAGCTGATCTGGATCGCGATGTGGATGCTCTACCTGGGCTCCCCCGTCAGCGACCTGGCCGACGGCGGCCACGCCCTGCCCGGCACCGTCCTGGGGTGGGCCGGGCTCGCCGCCTACGTCACGCTCTACCTCGGACTGGTCTTCCGGCGGACCAACGCCGAACGGCAGCCGCCCTGGGCGTACGGGGTGCTGGGGCTGCTCGGCGCGCTCGCTCTCGTGCTGGGGCTGACCCTCGGCAGCGCGTTCCTCGTGCTCTTCGTCTACCTGTCGGTGGCCTGCGGCGCCGTCCTGCCCCTCCGCCAGGCACGCTGGGCGATCCCCCTGGCCACCGCCGCGCTCGCCCTGTGCGCCGCGACGGTCGGCGTGAACGGCATCACGCTGGTCTCCCTGCTCGTGCCGTGCATGCTCGGCGGCTTCGCCATGACCGGCGTACGGCAACTGGTCCGCACCACCCGGGAACTGCGCGAGGCCCGCCAGGCCGTCGCGCAACTGGCCGCGACCGAGGAACGGCTGCGGCTCGCCCGCGATCTGCACGACCTGCTGGGGCACTCGCTGTCCCTGATCACCCTCAAGAGCGAACTCGCCGGACGGATGCTGCCCGACCGGCCCGGCGACGCCGCCGCGCAGGTCGCCGACATCGAGCGGGTCAGCCGCCAGGCCCTCGTCGACGTCCGCGAGGCCGTCACCGGCTACCGGCGGCCCAGCCTCGCCGACGAACTGGTCGCCGCCCGCGGCGCCCTGCGGACGGCCGGCATCCACGCCGACCTCCCCGCCGAGGCCACCGCCCCCCTCACCCCCGACACGGAGGGCGCGCTGGCCTGGGCCCTGCGCGAAGCGGTCACCAACGTCGTACGGCACAGCGGCGCCCGGCGCTGCGCCGTCCGCGTCGGCGAGGACGGCGCAACGGTGTGCCTGACCGTCTCCGACGACGGGCACGGCCCCGGCGACGCCGGGCCCGGCAACGGCCTCACAGGGCTGGAGGAACGCCTCGCACTGGCCGGCGGCCGCCTGGAGACCGAGGGCGGACGCGGCTTCACCCTCCGCGCGTTCGTCCCGGCGGGCTACGCTGCCGCCCATGATCCGGGTGCTGCTGGCGGAGGACCAGTCGATGGTGCGCGAGGCGCTGGCCGCCCTGCTGGGGCTGGAGGCTGACATCGAGGTCGTCGCGCAGGTCGCCGCGGGCGACGAGATCGTGGCCGCCGCGCTGGAGGCCCGGCCGGACGTCGCGCTGCTCGACATCGAGATGCCCGGCACCATGACGGGCCTCGACGCGGCCGCCGCGCTGCGGGCCGAACTGCCGCACGTGCGCGTCGTCATCGTCACCACCTTCGGCCGCCCCGGCTACCTGCGGCGCGCCATGGAGGCCGGCGCCGACGCCTTCCTGGTCAAGGACGCCCCCGCGGCGCGGCTCGCGGACGCGGTGCGCGCCGTCCTGCGCGGCGAGAAGGTCATCGACCCCGCCCTCGCCGCGGCCGCCCTCAGCGAGGGCGCCGACCCCCTCACCGCCCGCGAGCGCGACGTCCTGCGGGCGGCGGCCGACGGCTCGGTCAACGCGGAGATCGCGCGGCGACTGCATCTCTCCGAGGGGACGGTGCGGAATTATTTGTCGACCGCGATGCAGAAGGCGGGGGCGCGGAATCGGGCGGAGGCGGTCCGGGTCGCCCTCGAGCGCGGCTGGCTCTGACTCTTTTTCACCCGCCCTCCCTCCCGTGTGCCCTGTGAAGTCTGGGCGCCCCGACGCGCGTTGTCGGGGGGCCGGGTGCGGGGCCTCCGGGGCTGCCATTCTGGACAGCACATTTAGGTGCCTCAGGCACCCGCCTTGAGCACTCCGGGTTGTGCACCCAAATATGCTCCACAGTCCAGAACGCCACCCTCCCCCAGCTACCGCTGGGAGGTGCCCCCAACTCCCCCGCCCCCTCCGTCTCGTCCCGCGCCTGATCCCCGGTGGGGGTGTGGGGGGCGGTCCGTGCTCAAGCCGTCGTTGGCGCAGCGCGGCCGTACCGCGTGGGCGCCCGGACCGCGCCGGATCGCCAACGCCCGGGAAACATGCACGCAGGCGACTGCGGTGCGCCGCTCAGGCGCGCTCGCCTGAGGAAGCGGGGGCGGGAACACCTCCCGCCGAAGGCTGGGGGAGAACTGCGCTGCACCAATGGCTGCCCGGGCCACGACCGCCTTCTCACACCCCCACCAAGGACCAGGCACGGAGACCAGAGGGGCCGGGGTGTCAGGGGCCCAGGCCGAAGGCTGGCGGCCGTTCCTCCGCAGCCGATTCCGTCGCGCTGACTGCGGCCCGGGCCACGGCCGCCTTCTCACCCCCCACCGGGGATCAGGCGCGAGAGCTCACGGAGGGGGCGGGGGAGTTGGGGGCACCTCCCAGCGGTAGCTGGGGGAGGGTGGATGTGCTGGACGTTCGGCATATTTGTGTGCGGTATCTGGGGCGAACAATGGTGGGTGCTGGAAATGCACGTAAATATCCAGTCCAGGACGTGCAGCCCCGGAGGCCCCGGACCCGGCCCCCACACCACTTGCGTCGGGGCGCCCAGACTTCACAGGGCACACGGGCGGGCGGGGAAAAGACCCAGGTCCACAACGTCAGTTGAGGCGCGCACGGGCAGCCCGGGCCTGATGACGCAACGCCCCCGCCATGGCCGGCTCGGCCCCCTCGAGGGCGTCCGCGTAAGCCTCCATCTCCGCCGCGCCCCGCGCGAACTCCCCCGCCCGCACCAGCAGCTGCGCATGCTCCTGGCGCAGCCGCGCCGGATGGTGGGGCAGCAGCAGCGCGAGCTCCACGGCCCACAGCTGCACCGCGAGGTGCTCGGGGCGGGCGTCGGCCCAGGCGCGGATGTTGTTCAGGACGCGCAGCACGATGTCGAGCGGGTCGGCCGGGCTGAGCATCGCGGGGGACAGGCCTGAGCCGGTGGCGCCGGCCACGAGGAGGCGGACGTCCTCGTCGCCGAGGGGGCGGCCGCCGTTGAAGGGGTCGGCCAGCACGAACGCGCCGGCCGGGTCGCCGAAGCCGACGACGAAGTGGCCGGGGAGGGCGACGCCGTAGACCGGGGCACCGGCCCGGCGGGCGACCTCGATCCACACCACGGAGAGCAGGATGGGCAGGCCGCGCCGCCGTCGCAGCACTTCGTGCAGCAGGGAGGAGTCCAGCCGCTGGTAGTCCGCGGGTGTGCCGCGCAAGCCGAGCCGGCCGCCGAGCAGCGCCGCGGTGGCGGCGGCCCAGTCGGCGGGGCGGGTCAGCCCGTACGGCAGGAGCCCGGCGAGCCGGTCGAGTTCGATCTGCGCGGCGTCCGTTCCCGCCTCGCCGAGGTCGGGGTCGGCCTCCTCGCCGATGAGCAGGCAGAGCGTCGCCAGGTCCGGGCGCGGGTCGCGGGCGGCCTCGGCGAAGCGCCGCCGGAGCATGTCGTCCATGCCGTCGCTCCTAACCGTCGGCCGGGCGCGGTCCGCGCCGGTAGTGGTAGGCGTGGTGGGTGACGAAGCCCAGCCGGTCCCAGAGTGCGCGGGCGCCGTCGTTGTCCGCCTCGACCTGGAGGTACGCGCCCGAGGCGCCCTCGTCCAGCGCCTTGCGGGCGAGGGCCGCGACGACGGCCGTGGCCAGCCCGGTGCGGCGCAGGGCGGGGCCGGTCTCGACGGCGGCGAAGGACGCCCAGCGTCCGTCGACCGCGCACCGCCCGATGGCGGCGGGCGGGCCGCCCGCGGTGCCGGGGACGCTCGCGAGCCACACGGAGGGGCCGCCGGTGAGCACGGCGAGGGCCGCGTCACCGAGTCCGCCGGTGCGGTGGTAGCGGGCGAGCCATCCGGTGTCCGGTTCGCGGGCCAGCCGCACGTGTTCGGCGCCGGGCAGGTCCGCGAGCGGTGCCAGCGGGGCGGTGCGCAGCAGGGCATGGCCCTCGGCGGTCCAGCCGAGGCCGTCGAGGGTGTCCGCGAGGGCGTCGTCGCCGACCTGGATGTACGCGGGCAGGCCGCGTTCGCGGTACCAGTGGGCCACCGCCTCGGCGGCGGCCGGGGCGGGCATGCCCGGTTCGCCGAGCGGCAGCGCGGAGTTGGCGCGCCGGGTGAAGCCGCCGGCGGCGCGGAGGGTCCAGGTGCCGAGCCGTGCGGTCTCGGGCGCGGGCCAGCAGCGCGCGGCGCTCTCCTGGAGTTCGCGGGCCGTCGCGCGGGGGGCCCGCGCGCCGCGCCGGGCGGGCGTGTCGGGCACGATCTTGGCCGCGACGAGCAGGCGTTCCGCGATGCGGACGGCCGCGCCGTCCCTGCGGGTGACGACCAGTTCGCCCTCGTCCCACGATGTGAGAACCCCTACCGCGTCGGTGAACACGGGGCGTCCGCCGACGATCTCGGCGATACGGCGGGTTGACACGCGTTTGCCCACGTCAGAGGGGGTTATCCGTACGTCCGCCCGGGCTCCGGCGGTGAAATCCATGCTCATGACCGCCCCTCCTGTTCGTCTGCCGCCCAAGAACGGAGATACTAGGTGCGGGCATCGACGACGCCGCGCTCCCGCGCGAGACAGCCCTATCGAGGAGGAACGACAGCGTGACCTACGTCATCGCGCAGCCTTGTGTCGACGTCAAGGACAAGGCGTGCATCGAGGAGTGCCCGGTCGACTGCATCTACGAGGGCCAGCGGTCCTTGTACATCCACCCGGACGAATGCGTCGACTGCGGAGCCTGTGAGCCGGTCTGCCCGGTGGAGGCCATCTTCTACGAGGATGACACCCCGGAGGAGTGGAAGGACTACTACAAGGCGAACGTCGAGTTCTTCGACGAGCTCGGTTCGCCCGGTGGTGCCTCCAAGCTCGGGCTGATCGAGCGCGACCACCCCTTCATCGCCGCTCTGCCGCCGCAGGGCGAGTGACCCCGACAGTTGTGGGCGGTCCCGCACGGCACACCGCCGTGCGGGGCCGCCGTGTTTAGAGGCCTCCGGGCCGTTCGGTAACGGAAAGTGAGCACCAGCGTGGCGCAGCCCGTCTCGTCCAGACTCCCCGTCTTCCCGTGGGACCGGCTGGAGCCGTACAAGGCCACGGCCGCCGCGCACGCCGGCGGCATCGTCGACCTGTCGGTGGGCACTCCCGTCGACCCGGTTCCCCACATCGTCCGCCGCGCGCTGAG
Organism: Streptomyces sp. NPDC046977; assembly: GCF_040644455.1. NCBI lineage: Bacteria > Bacillati > Actinomycetota > Actinomycetes > Kitasatosporales > Streptomycetaceae > Streptomyces > Streptomyces sp. NPDC046977. The sequence goes on along the minus strand of NZ_JBEYWO010000011.1, from coordinate 226,603 downwards.
CGAGGCCTCCGACAGCCCCGGTTACCCCACGGTGTGGGGCACTCCCGAGCTGCGGGCCGCCATCACCGGCTGGGCGGGGCGCCGGCTCGGCGCCGCGGACCTGGGGGACACCCATGTGCTGCCGGTGGTCGGCTCCAAGGAGCTGGTCGCCTGGCTGCCGACGCAGCTGGGCCTGGGCGCGGGCGACAAGGTCGCGTACCCGCGGCTGGCCTACCCGACCTACGAGGTCGGCGCGCGCCTCGCGGGTGCCGAGCCGGTCGTCTACGACGAGCCGACCGAGCTCGACCCGGCGGGCCTGCGGCTGCTGTGGCTCAACAGCCCCTCCAACCCCACCGGGCGGGTGCTCGGCAAGGACGAGCTGCGCCGGGCGGTGGCCTGGGCGCGCGAGCACGGCGTGCTGGTCTTCAGCGACGAGTGCTACCTCGAACTGGGCTGGGAGGCCGACCCGGTCTCGGTGCTCCACCCGGACGTCTGCGGCGGCTCGTACGAGGGCATCGTCGCCGTCCACTCGCTGTCCAAGCGCTCCAACCTCGCCGGGTACCGGTCGGCCTTCCTGCTGGGCGACCCGGCCGTGCTGGGCGAGCTGCTGCAGATCCGCAAGCACGGCGGCATGATGACGCCCGCCCCGGTGCAGGCCGCCACCATCGCGGCCCTCGGCGACGACGCCCATGTGGCCGGGCAGCGCGAGCGCTACGCGCGGCGCCGGGCCGCGCTGCGCACGGCGTTCGAGGCGGCCGGTTTCCGCATCGAGCACAGCGAGGCCAGCCTCTACCTGTGGGCCACGCGCGACGAGTCGGGCTGGGACACGGTCGCCGACCTGTCCAAGCGCGGCATCCTGGTGGCGCCGGGCGACTTCTACGGCGAGGCCGGCGAGCGGTTCGTGCGGATCGCCTTCACGGCCACCGACGAGCGGGTCGCGGCCGCCGTGCGCCGGCTGACCGCCTGATCCGTCCCGGAACAGCCCGAAGGGCCCGGGGAGCCGAGGCTCTCCGGGCCCTTCCGGTGCGGCTGTGGGGGTCAGCCGCCGAGGGGAAGCCCCTTGAGGGGAAGCTGGTCGGTGGTGGGCAGGCTCTGCAGCGGCAGACCGGTCTTGCCGGCGCGCTTGCCGACCTCGACGGCGGCGCCGCCGATGGTGCCCGCCGCCTTCGTGGCGACGCCGCTGACGGCCGGCTGGGCCGTCTTGCCGAGGCCGGCGACGGTGCGCGCCGCGGCGGGCACGGTCTGCTGGACGGCCTTCACCGCGCCGGAGTCCTGGGCGGCGTTCGTGACCGTGCCGGCGAGTTCCGGGGCCTTGTCCACGTTGGTCAGCCCACCCAGGTCGCCGACCTGAGGCAGCTCGGCTGCGGACGCGGCACCGGCACCGATGAGGGGAGCCGCGGCCGCGCCGACCAGCAGGGCGGCCCGGGCGATCCGACGCGTGAGGGGGAGAGACATGGTGCTCCTTTTACGGAGAGACGACAGTTACGGCGTGACATGTCCGCGGGGCGGACGTCGTGACTACCGCGTGAGGGGCCCCGAAGGTTGCGGCCGCCCAAGGTAAAGAGTTGGTAATGCGGCGCGTTACGGCGTCAGGTAAAGCGGAGCAATTCGGGCGTTGTGAGCTGCGCCGACGAAACGTCACAGCCCGTCCTCAGAAGGAGTTTTGACGCTTCGCCACGACGGTTTCCCATCTGATGGGTTTGGCGTACAAGCGACCCGCCTGGGGGTGAATGCCCGCACTATTGCGCGACGGTGATGCGCACGTCTTCCGCAACGGCACCGGAACCGGCGCTATTCGATTTCGTCCAGCCCTTGCCGGAGGCCGCCGCGGACCACTCCTGGTGCGCGAACGCCACTTTCTCGACCTTCAGTTCGTCCGCGTGCGCCACCGCCCACTGCGCCAGTTCCCAGCCGCGCCGGGCATCGCCGCCCCGCGCCCCGCTGCCGGCCGGTGCGGACGGCACCGCCACCGTCCGCCGGTCCGGGGACTGTTGGGGACCGGCCCCGGCACGCTCGGGAGTGTCGGCGTTCTTGGCGTCGCTCCCGGCGCCGCGGGCCGCGAGCGTCCGCGGGGCCACCTCCGGGCCGAACTCCCGCACCAGACGGGCCCGTACCTTCGCGGGGTCCCCGCCGGTGGCGGCCCGCTCGCCGTCCGCCGTCGTGCAGGTCAGTGCCGCGCCGTGACGGCCCGTCAGGGCGGCGGCCAGCAGCGCCGCGTCGGCCTCGTGCTTGGCGTACGCCTGCGGGTAGCCGCTCTTCTGCACCCGCTGCGCGGCCACGGTGAGCGGCAGCCGCGAATAGCCCTCGATCTTCACCAGGCCGTCGAAGAACTCGTTCGAGGCGTAGACCGGGTCCATGATCTGCGCCGCCGTGCCCCAGCCCTGCGAGGGGCGCTGCTGGAACAGGCCCATCGAGTCGCGGTCGCCGTGGTTGATGTTGCGCAGCGCGGACTCCTGCATCGACGTCGCCAGCGCTATCGCCACCGCCCGCTCCGGCAGCCCGCGGGAACTGGCCACGGCGGCGATCGTGGACGCGTTGGCGGCCTGCTGCGGCTCCAGCCGCAGGGTGCCGCCCTCGGCGGTCACCGTGCACTCCACAGCCCCGGGACCGCCGATCACCCCGAAGTGGTAGGCCGCGTAGCCCGCGACCCCCAGCAGCACCAGCGAGGAGGTGACCAGGCGCGGGGCCCGCCGGCGCTTTTTGGGGGCGCGCACGGCGGGGCGGGACGACGACGTCGGCTTCGGCACGCGCACACCGTACCGAAGGCGGCTGTGCCGCCCCCGGCATTCGTCCCCCGGTAAGGTCGGCGCCATGGAACGGCCCGTGCTCGATCTCAGTCAGGACGCCGCCGCGGTGACGGCGCAGCTCGTCGACATCCCCTCCGTCAGCCTCCAGGAGAAGCCGCTGGCCGACGCCGTCGAGGCGGCACTGCGCGCCCTGCCGCACCTCACCGTCGACCGCGACCGCGACGCGGTGGTCGCCCGCACCCGCCTGGGGCGCGCCGAGCGGGTCGTGCTCGCGGGGCACCTGGACACCGTGCCCATCGCCGACAACGTGCCCTCCCGGCTGGACGACGACGGCATCCTGTGGGGCTGCGGCACCTCCGACATGAAGTCCGGCGTCGCCGTCCAGCTGCGCCTCGCCGCCACCCTCCCCGAGCCCAACCGCGACCTCACCTTCGTCTTCTACGACGCCGAGGAGATCGAGGCGGAGCGCAACGGGCTGCGGCGGCTGGCCGAGCACCACCCCGACTGGCTCGAGGGCGACTTCGCGGTCCTGCTGGAGCCCACCGACGCCAAGGTCGAGGGCGGCTGCCAGGGCACCTTGCGGGTCCGCGTCGAGACCACCGGCCGCCGCGCCCACTCCGCCCGCAGCTGGCTCGGCGAGAACGCCATCCACAAGGCCGCGCCGATCCTCGCCCGGCTCGCCGCGTACGAGCCCCGGCGGGCCGTCATCGACGGACTGACCTACCACGAGGGCCTCAACGCCGTCATGATCGAGGGCGGCCACGCCGGCAACGTCATCCCCGACTTCTGCGCGGTGATCGTCAACTTCCGCTTCGCCCCCGACCGTTCGGAGGCCGAGGCATTCGCCCACGTCCGCGAGGTCTTCGAGGGCTTCGACGTGCTGCTCACCGACAGCGCCCCGGGCGCCCTGCCGGGCCTGTCCCACCCCGCCGCGGCGGCCTTCGTGGCGGCCATCGGCACCGAACCCGCCCCCAAGGACGCCTGGACCGACGTCGCCCGCTTCTCCGCGCTCGGCGTCCCCGCCGTGAACTACGGCCCCGGCGACCCCCGGCTCGCCCACACCCGCGAGGAGCACGTCGCCGTCGCGGCCGTCCTGGAGGCGGAACGGAAACTGCGCGCCTGGCTGGTGTAACGAGCTGTTAAGCGGCGCGTTCTTGATCCCTGCGGTGGGCGCGTGCGTACCCTGACCGGACCGGGGGGACGCAGCGAAAGGAGCGCGACATGGACCGTGACGCGGAGGAGGCGGCGGCGGCCGAGACGGCGGCGGCGGAGGGCAGCTCCACGGGCCGTGACTGGCCCGAGCGCCACACCGGCCCGGTGGTGCGCCGCCGGGGCCAGGTGCAGAAGTCCACCACCGACCAGCGGCTGCTGGACACCCGCGGCCCGTCGGACTGGGTGCACGGCGATCCCTGGCGCGTGATGCGCATCCAGTCCGAGTTCGTCGAGGGCTTCGGCGCCCTGGCCGAACTCGGCCGTGCCGTCAGCGTCTTCGGCTCCGCCCGCACACCCGAGGGCGCACCGGAGTACGAGACCGGCGTCCGCATCGGCCGCGCCCTGGCGGAGGCCGGCTTCGCCGTCATCACCGGAGGCGGCCCCGGCGCCATGGAGGCGGCCAACCGCGGCGCGTGCGAGGCCGGCGGCGTCTCGGTGGGGCTCGGCATCGAGCTGCCCTTCGAGCAGGGGCTCAACCCCTACGTCGACATCGGCGTGAACTTCCGCTACTTCTTCGTCCGCAAGACGATGTTCGTGAAGTACGCCTCCGGCTTCATCGTGCTGCCCGGCGGCTTCGGCACGCTCGACGAGCTCTTCGAGGCCCTCACCCTCGTGCAGACCCGCAAGGTCACGCAGTTCCCCATCGTCCTGTTCGGCACCGCGTACTGGCGGGGCCTGGTCGACTGGGTCCGGGAGACCGTCGTCCACCAGGGCAAGGCGTCCCCGGTGGACCTGGAGCTGCTGCACCTGACCGACGACGTGGACGAGGCCGTCGCCCTGGTGACGAAGGAGAGCGGGGACTAGCCGGACGCCCCGCTCCCGAACGGACGGCCGCGCGCCGGTGTCGACCTCCGGCCCCGGCGTCCCGGGACCGGGGGAGGAGGCCGCTGTGCGGGAGGCCCTCCCCGTGGTGCCGCCGCCGCACCCGCTCAGCCGCGGCAGCCGCCTCACCCCGGGCCGTTGCGTGTGCGGCGACCCGCGGCACGGGCCCGCTCCAGGGCGTCCTGGCGTCGGGCGCGTGCCCGCGGCACGGCGCGGCGCGGGCGGCCCCGTCAGGCCAGTCCGCGGCGGGCGACCGCCGGCGGGCGGCGGCCGGCGATGGAGGCGACCATGTCGAGCACCTGCCGGGTCTCGGCGACCTCGTGCACGCGGTACACCTGCGCGCCCAGCCACGCCGACACCGCCGTCGTCGCCAAGGTGCCCAGCAGCCGTTCCTTGACCGGCCGGTCCAGCGTCTCGCCGACGAAGTCCTTGTTGGACAGCGAGACCAGCACCGGCCACCCCGTCGCCGTCATCTCCGGCAGGCGCCGGGTCGCCTCCAGTGAGTGCCGGGTGTTCTTGCCGAAGTCGTGCCCGGGGTCGATGAGGACGGCGTCCCGCCGCACCCCGAGGGCGACCGCGCGTTCCGCGAGCCCCACGGTGACCTTCAGGATGTCCGCCATCACGTCGTCGTAGCCCACGCGGTGCGGCCGGGTGCGCGGCCGGGCGCCGCCCGCGTGCGTGCACACCAGGCCGGCGCCGTGCGCGGCCGCGACCTCGGCGAGGCGGGGGTCGACCCCGCCCCACGCGTCGTTCAGCAGGTCCGCGCCGGCCGCGCAGACGGCCTCGCCGACCTCGTGCCGCCAGGTGTCCACGCTGATGACGACGTCGGGGTGGCGCCGCCGCACCTCGGCGACGAAGTCGGCCGTGCGCCGGATCTCCTCCTGCGCAGACACCTCCGCGCCCGGGCCCGCCTTGACGCCGCCGATGTCGATGATCGCGGCGCCCTCGGCCACGGCCTGCGCCACGCGCGCCAGGGCGGGCTCGTCGCTGAAAGTGGCGCCCTGGTCGTAGAACGAGTCCGGCGTCCGGTTCACGATCGCCATGATCACGGGCTCGTGCTCGCCGAATTCCCGTGTGCCCAGCCTCAGCATGTCGTGCCCGTCTCCTCGAAATGTGATCCGCCGACCGAAGATAGTCGCCGACCGCGCGCCGCGCGCACGGCGCGGCGTGGCACGATCGTGCCGTACAGGTCGGGCCGACCCCGGGAGAGGTCTTGTTCTGGTTCTTGCTCATCGCGCTGGTCGCGGTGGTCGCCGCGGTGGCCCTCGCGGTGCTCGGCGACGGCGGGGGGCTTCGTGACGTGGAGCCGGACCGGTTGGACGACCGGCTGCCCCAGGAGCGCCCGGTGGGGCGCGCCGACATAGAGCAGCTGCGGCTGCCGGTGGCCGTGCGCGGCTACCGCATGCTCGACGTCGACGACGTGCTGGACCGGCTGGCCGCGGAACTCGCCCAGCGCGACGCGCACATCGCCGACCTGGAGGCCGCGCTCGCCGGGGCGCACGCCACCGCGTTCGGCGGCCCCTCGCTGGTCAAGGACGCCGCGCAGGACGCGGAGGAGGCCGCCCGCGAGCCCAGCGGGCCCGGGGGAGAGCGATGAGCGGTGCGGTCGTCGGGGCGGACGGCAAGGCGCGCTGCCCCTGGGGACTGGAGACCGAGGCCTTCGCGGACTACCGGGAGTACCACGACACCGAGTGGGGCCGCCCGGTGCACGGCGAGGCCCCGCTCTTCGAGCGGGTGTGCCTGGAGGCCTTCCAGTCGGGGCTGTCGTGGATCACGATCCTGCGCCGCCGCGAGGGCTTCCGGAAGGCGTTCGCGGGCTTCTCGCCGGACGCCGTGGCCGCGTTCACCGACGAGGACCGCGAGCGGCTGCTCGCCGACACCGGCATCATCCGCAACCGCGCCAAGATCGACGCGGCGATCTCCAACGCCCGGGCCACGCTCGAACTGCGCACGGCGTACGAGGGCGGCCTGGACGCCCTCGTGTGGTCGTACGCGCCCGATCCCGCCACGCGGCCCGCGCCCCGCACCACCGCGGACGTACCGGCCGTCACGGCGGAGTCCACCGCCCTGGCCAAGGACCTCAAGAAGCGCGGTTTCCGCTTCGTCGGCCCCACCACCGCCTACGCGCTGATGCAGGCCTGCGGGCTGGTGGACGACCATCTGGCCGGCTGCTTCGCGCGCCCCTGAGGGCGCGCGGCAGCAGGCCGCCGGAGGCCTCAGCGCCCCAGGTAGTGGGGCTTGTCCTTCTTGAGGAACGCCTCGACCGCGATCCGGTGGTCCTCGGAGGCGCCCGCCAGGGTCTGCAGCTCGTCCTCCTTGGCCAGGCTCTCGATCAGCGAGTGGTCCTCGCCGTACGCCAGGGACGCCTTGACCGCGGCGTAGGCGACCGTGGGGCCCTCGGCGAGGCCGCGGGCCACCTCCGCGGCGACGGCGGCCAGGTCGGCCGCCGGGACGAGCCGGTTGACGATGCCGAGCTCGTACGCCTCCTGCGCGGGCACGATCCGCGGGAAGAGCAGCAGGTCGGCGGCGCGGCTGCGGCCGACGAGCCGGGGCAGCGTCCAGGAGGCGCCGGAGTCGGCGGTCAGCGCGACGCCGACGAAGGAGGTGTTGAACTTCGCGGTGTCCGCGGCCACGCGGTAGTCGCAGGCGAAGGCGAAGCCCGCCCCCGCGCCCGCCGCGACGCCGTTGATCCCGGCGACGACGGGCTTGGGCATCGTCGCGATGGCCGTGACGATCGGGTTGTAGTGCTCGCGAACCGTGGACATCGAGGAACCGCCGCCCGCCTCGATGATCGAGATGTGCTCCTTGAGGTCCTGGCCCACGCAGAAGGCCTTGCCGGTCGCCGTCAGGAGCACCGCCCGCACGGCCCGGTCGGCGCCCGCGGTCTGCAGGGCGTCGCGCAGGGCGACCTTGGTCCCGACGTTCAGCGCGTTCATCGCGTCGGGGCGGTTCAAGGTGATGGTGGCGAGCCCGTCGCCCACCTCGTACAGCACGGTGTCCGTCATGTGATCCCCTTCGTCGCGGCTCGCGTTCGGGGTCAGCATGCCGGAGATCACCGCACACGAACATGTGACGTCCATCAAACGCACGCGAGTGGGCGATCACCGAAATGGACGGTTTTGCGGGACCGCGTTCTCGAACGGATGGGAACCGATGTTGGTCATCGGGTCACCCGATGCGGGATAATGGCCGAGAACCAATGTGTTCGAGTCCGGTGGCGCCTGGGCCACCGTGTGCGAAGAGCTGGTTTCAGGAAGGGGAACGAGCATGGCGGCCATGAAGCCGCGGACGGGTGATGGCCCGCTCGAGGTGACCAAGGAGGGGCGGAGCATCATCATGCGCGTTCCGCTCGAGGGCGGCGGACGGCTTGTCGTCGAGCTGACCCCGGACGAGGCGGATGCACTCGGCGAGGCATTGAAGAAGGCCATCGCCTGAACCGGCCAATCCAAGCCTTGGGCCCCCGGCAGCACGCATGCGCCGGGGGCCGCTTGTTTTTCTTTTCGGAACGGCCGGACGCTTCACGTCGCACGGGAATGCGGGCGCTCGGCGGCGGGGGCGGATGCCGGAATTGTCAGCCGCGCCGTACCGCGCAGAGCAGGCCGTCGTCCGTCGGCAGCAGGACGGGGGCGAGCGCGGGGTTGTCGCGGACCGTCCGCATCAGCTCGCGCAGCCGGATCACCTCGGACTCCTGGTGGGCGGCGTCCATCGCGCGGCCCTGGGCGAAGGCGCCCTCGAAGCAGACCAGGCCGCCGGGCCTGAGCAGACGCAGCGATTCCGCGAGGTAGTCCGGGTACTCCAGCCGGTCGCCGTCGCAGAAGACCAGGTCGTAGCCGCCGTCGGCGAGGCGGGGGAGCACGTCCAGCGCCCGGCCGGAGATGCAGCGGGCGCGGTTGGTGGCGAAGCCGGCCTCGCGGTAGGCGCCGCGGGCCAGTTGCTGGCGGTCCGGCTCGGTGTCGACGGTGGTCAGCACCCCGTCGGCGCGCATGCCGTGCAGCAGGTGGATGCCGGAGACCCCGGTGCCGGTGCCGATCTCCACGACCGCCTTGGCGTCGGTGGCGGCGGCGAGCAGGCGCAGCGTCGCGCCGGTGCCCGGGGAGACCGGGCGCACCCCTGCCTCACGGGCTCGCGCGCGGGCCCGTATCAGCGCGTCGTCCTCGGCGACGAAGGCGTCCGCGAACGCCCAGCTCGCCTGCCGATTCCCGGTAATTGCCCTCTCCTGTCCGCGTGACGGTTGCAGCCCGCCCGGCGACTGTATCCGTTGCGGTCGGGAACCCGGAGATGGGACCAGTCGTTGGGAGGTTCGACAGATGGTGGGGAACGAGGGCCGCGGCGATGAGCTCGGCACTTATCCGGAGCTAACGGGCGAGGTGGATATGGTAGGGGCTCTACTGGACACCACCAGAGCCGACAGGGGAGGTGCGGCTGCGGCGGGTCACCGGGGAGTGCTTTCGCGCTTTCGCAGGTCGGCCGGCGAGCCGAAATCCGTGACCGATACAGCTGACGACCGTCCGCGATCAGACGAGTCCTCGACAGTGGCCGCCAACGCGACCTTCGCCACCGACGGGGGTGCTCAGACGTGGACCCCTCCCTCATGGGAGGAGATCGTCAGTACCCACAGCGCGCGGGTCTACCGTCTCGCCTACCGCCTGACGGGCAACCAGCACGACGCCGAGGACCTCACGCAGGAGGTCTTCGTCAGGGTCTTCCGTTCGCTGTCGACGTACACGCCCGGCACCTTCGAGGGCTGGCTGCACCGCATCACCACCAACCTCTTCCTGGACATGGTCCGGCGCCGCCAGCGCATCCGCTTCGACGCCCTGGGCGACGACGCGGCCGAGCGCCTGCCCAGCCGTGAGCCGTCCCCCGCGCAGCACTTCGCGGACACGCACTTCGACGCCGACATCCAGCAGGCGCTGGACACCCTGGCGCCGGAGTTCCGCGCCGCGGTCGTGCTCTGCGACATCGAGGGCCTGTCCTACGAGGAGATCGCGGCGACGCTCGGCGTCAAGCTCGGCACCGTGCGCAGCCGTATCCACCGCGGCCGGTCCCACCTGCGCAAGGCGCTGGAGCACCGGGCGCCCGCCGCCCGTCCGGGCCGGGCACCCGTCCTGACCACGGGCCGGGCGGCCCTGGAGGGCGGGGGCACGTGAGCAATACCCGCAGCCGGCATCTGCTCTGCGCCGAGCAGCACCTCGGGGACCATCTCGCCGCCTTCGTCGACGGCGAGCTCCAGGACGACGCCCGCGACCGGGTGCTGGCGCACCTGGCGACCTGCACCGAGTGCAAGGACGCCGCGGACGAGCAGCGCCGTATGAAGGACGCGATCGCCGCCTCCGCACCACCCGCCCTCTCGGCGGGCCTGCTGGCCCGCCTCCAGGAACTGCCCGCGGGTGACGGCGACGGCACCAGCGGGCCCTTCGACGGCGGGTTGATGCAGGCTGCCAGCCTCGGCGGCGAACGGCTGAACGGCGACCTGTTCGGCAAGGCCCGCGAGGAGTTCGCGCTGCCGCTGTCGGCGTCGGCGTCCCGGGGCTTCCGGATCCACGAGACGGCGCGCCCCGCCACCCCCGGTGCGCCGGGCCCGACGGGCTCCGCGGCCCGCGGCCGGCGGCGATTCGCCTTCGCGGCCGCGGCCGGCGCGTTCTCCATGGCGGCCATCGCCCTCGGCGGCGCGCTCCCGCTGGACGGCGCCGCGGATCCCGGCATGGACGAGACGGGCGCCGCGGTGACCCCGCTGAGCTCGCAGCAGTCCGCCCGCCCGGCCGCCGACGTGTGGGCCAGGCCCACCGACGACCTCCTGCACCCCGTCAACGGCGCACGGCCCTTCGCGCTGACCTCGCCGTCGTCCATGGGCCGGATCGACCCCGCGGCCGTCGCGCGTTCCCTGCCGGCATCGGAACGCCGGTCGTCCGCCCCGCCGCCCGCGTCCGCCACCGGGACGCCGGCCTCGCCGGACGCGTCGGTCGCGCCTGTTCCCGCCGGCACGGCCACCCCCCTCCTGGGCACCTTCCCCGTCAGCCGCTGAGCGGGCGGCTGCGGGCGGCGCCGACTCCTGGTTCAATCCAGGGAGGACAGGTCGTCGTAGGGGAGCACTGTGGACCAGGGGAAGGCCGCCGGGCCGAAGTGGTGGAGCCGCCCGGAGCCGGTGACACCGGCTCCGCCGGAGGCGCACGCCGCGCCTGCCACGCCCTCCCCGCAGGCCCCGGAGGACGCTGTGCCGCGGCACGGCTCCGACCCGTACGACACCCCGCCCTACGGTGAGCCCGGGCCCTGGGCGCCCGCCCCTCCCGTCACCCGTCCGGCGGACACCGCGCCGCCCGCCGTGCCTCCGCTGCCTCCCGGGCCGCCGCCCACCTCGGCGCCGGGCGCGGGACCGGTCCCGCCGCCGCTCTCGGTCGGCCAGTGGCACCGCTACGACCCCTGGGCGGCCCCGGGGCCCCTGCCCGCCGCCCCCGCGACCGGGCGCCGCCGCGGCCCGCTGGCCGCCGTCCTGATCGCCCTCACGCTGGCCGCGGGCGGCCTCGGCGGCGTCCTGGGCGCCTATGCGGCGCGGGACGGCGGATCGGAGCGGGTGACCCTGCCCCAGGCCTCCGCACCCGGCGAGGCCGGCAAACGCGCCCCGGACAGCGTCGCGGGCATCGCCGCCAAGGTCCTGCCGGGCGTGGTCTACATCCACGTCAAGGGCGACAGCGGAGAGGGCACCGGCACCGGTTTCGTGCTGGACGACGACGGCCACATCCTCACCAACAACCACGTCGTGGAGACCGTCGCCAAGAGCGGCACCATCTCGGTGACCTTCAACGGCGGCCAGATCCGGACCGCGAAGATCGTCGGCCGCGACACCGGCTACGACCTGGCAGTCATCCAGGTCACCGGCGTCAAGGGCCTGCGCCCGGTCACCCTCGGCGACTCCGACGCGGCCCAGGTGGGCGACCCGGTGGTCGCCATCGGTGCCCCGTACGGCCTGGAGGGCACCGTGACCTCGGGCATCATCAGCGCCACCCAGCGCCCGATCACCGCGGGCGGCGAGACCGAGGGCAGCGACGTCAGCTACGTCGACGCCATCCAGACCGACGCCCCGATCAACCCGGGCAACTCCGGCGGCCCGCTGGTGGACTCCCGGGGCCTGGTCATCGGCATCAACAGCGCCATCCGCTCGGCCGACAGCAACTCCGACCCCTTCGGCAACGGCAGCCAGGGCGGCAGCATCGGCCTGGGCTTCGCGATCCCCGTCAACCAGGCGAAGCGGGTCGCCGAGCAGCTGATCAACAACGGCAAGGCCACCCATCCGGTGATCGGTGTCAGCATCAACCTGCAGTACGACGGCGACGGCGCCCAGGTGAGCCCGGAGGGCGAGGGCGACGGGGACTCCATCACCCCGAACGGCCCCGGCGCCAAGGCCGGCATCGAGCCCGGCGACGTGATCACCGCCATCGACGGCAAGCGGGTGCACAGCGGCGAGGAACTGATCGTGCGCATCCGCAGCCACCGTCCCGGCGACAAGCTGGCGCTCACGCTGAAGCGGGGCGGCAAGGAGCGCAGCGTCCAGCTGGTCCTCGGCTCGGCCACCGGCTGACCCGGCCCCGGGTTTACCCCGGCGCGGCCTAGTGTTGACCCCCGCCCACTCCCGTCCTCCCGGTTCGGGCAGGTACGGTGAGATCCGGCGGATTCCGTCCGCGGCCGAGGACCACGAGGAGCTGCACGGTGTTTTCAGACATAGGCGCGCTGGAGGTCGTCGCGCTCGTGATCCTTGCCGTGCTCGTGTTCGGGCCCGACAAGCTGCCCAAGGTCATCAGGGACGTCACGCAGTTCATCCGCAAGGTGCGTGAGTTCTCCGACAGCGCCAAGGCGGACATCCGCAAGGAGCTGGGCCCGGAGTTCAAGGACTTCGAGTTCGAGGACCTCAACCCGCGCAACTTCGTCCGCAAACAGCTGCTGGACAACGACGAACTCGGCCTGAAGGAGATCCGCAACGGATTCGACTTCAAGGAGGAGATGTCCGCGGTCACCGACGCGGTCCACGGCCGGGACAGCGGTTCGTCCGCCGGTTCCAGCGGTTCCTCCGGGTCCTCCGGCACGCCGGACCGGCTGAAGAAGCGCGACGGGCTGGAGCCGGGCGAGGCTCCGCCGTTCGACTCCGACGCCACCTGAACCGGGGCCCCTGCCCCGTTCAGGTCGCGCGAGTGGCTATTCTCCCTTTGTTTGCCCTTATGGAGGAGGCGCCGCGCGTATGGAGACCACAGCTGATCCAGCGGATCGTACGATCGACGGCTATCTCAGGGCCGACTTCGCCTGGTACGGGCTCGACGAGGCCTTCACCGGGCACCGCTGGCTCGCACCCGTCGGCAGGAGCGCGGACGGCACCGTGGAGCACGGCTCGACGGGCCACGGGGACGAGCCCTCCGTCAAGGTCGAACCCACCCCGGACGAACGACGCTTCGTGGTGGTCGTGACGGTCGCGGAGCGGCCGGTACGGCGCAGCGCCGACGGCACGGGCGTCCTGGAGGAGACCTCGGTGTCCTCCGCGGCGTGGCTGGCCGGCTCCGGGCTGCTGTCGTGCACCTGGCCCACCCAGATGGACCGTCATCTGCGCGAGGACTGGCTGGACCAGCAGACGGCCATCGCCTGGGATCTCGCCGACAACCTCGACGGCGCCGGCTGGTCCGCGCTCACCCTGCCGGTGGACGGCGAGCCGACGCCCTTCCACTACCGCGAGTCCGAGTACGGCTGGGTGATGGCCGGTTCGGCGCGCGGGGTGCACCTGGGCGCGTTCGGGCGCGGCATGAGCGCGTACGGTCTCGGGCTGTCGCGGGTCAAGGACATCCACGCCTACCGGCGCTGACCCCCGGACGCACGGCAGGGGCGCCCTCGCGCGGAGGACGCCCCTGACACGGCGGCAGGTGCCGCTCAGAACTTGTTGCGCGGCGTGATGCCCAGGGACATCCCGGCCAGACCGCGCTGCCGCCCGCCGAGCTTGCCGGCGATGTCGCGGAGCGCGGAGCCCGCGGGGGACTGCGGGTCGGTGAGCACGACCGGGCGGCCGTCGTCGCCGCCCTCGCGCAGCCGGACGTCGATCGGGATCTGGCCCAGCACCGGCACGTTGGCGCCGGTGGTGCGGGTCAGGCCCTCCGCGACGCGCTCGCCGCCGCCGCTGCCGAAGACGTCGACCATCTCGCCGCAGTGCGGGCAGGGCAGCCCGGACATGTTCTCGATGACGCCGACGATCTTCTGGTGGGTCTGCACGGCGATGGTGCCGGCGCGCTCGGCGACCTCGGCGGCCGCCTGCTGGGGCGTCGTCACGACGAGGATCTCGGCGTTCGGGACCAGCTGGGCGACCGAGATGGCGATGTCGCCGGTGCCGGGCGGCAGGTCGAGCAGCAGCACGTCCAGGTCGCCCCAGTACACGTCGGCGAGGAACTGCTGGAGCGCGCGGTGCAGCATCGGGCCGCGCCACACCACGGGGGCGTTGCCCGGGGTGAACATGCCGATGGAGATGACCTTCACGCCGTGCGCCGAGGGCGGCATGATCATGTTCTCGACCTGCGTGGGGCGGCCGTCGGCGCCCAGCATGCGGGGCACGCTGTGGCCGTAGATGTCGGCGTCGACCACACCGACCTTGAGGCCGTCGGCGGCCATCGAGGCGGCGAGGTTCACCGTCACCGAGGACTTGCCGACGCCGCCCTTGCCGGAGGCCACCGCGTACACGCGCGTCAGTGAGCCCGGCTGGGCGAAGGGGATCTCGCGTTCGGCCTGGCCGCCGCGCAGCGAGGAGGCCAGTTCGCGGCGCTGCTCGTCGCTCATGACGTCCAGTTCGACGCTGACCCCGGTGACGCCCGCGACCTTGGCGACCGCCGCCGTCACCAGACTGGTGATGGTGTCCCGCATCGGGCAGCCCGACACCGTCAGGTACACACCGACCCGCACCGCTCCGCCGTCGGCGATGTCGACGGACTTGACCATGCCCAGGTCGGTGATCGGCTTGTGGATCTCGGGATCGTTCACCGTCGCGAGGGCGGCGCGCACCGCGTCGAGCGAGACAGCGCCTGCGGGAGTGTCGTCAGCCATGGCTCGATGGTACGTCGCCGTGAACGGCCCATGACCCGCGGTGGTCGGGTTCACACGGGCCCGCGGGCCCTCAGTCCGCGTCGGCGCGCGTGGGCTCGTGCATCTCCCTCAGCAGTTCCTGGAGCTCCGAGCGGATCCAGTCGCGGGTGGCGACCTCGCCGAGTCCCAGGCGCAGCGCCGCGATCTCGCGGGTGAGGTACTCGGTGTCGGCGATGCTCCGCTCGTTGGCCTTGCGGTCCTGCTCCAGGTTGACCCGGTCCCGGTCGTCCTGCCGGTTCTGGGCCAGGAGGATGAGCGGGGCGGCGTAGGAGGCCTGGAGGGAGAGCATGAGGGTGAGGAAGATGAACGGGTACGGGTCCCACCGCATGCCGGGCGGCGCGAGCGCGTTCCACGCCACCCACGCCACGATGACCACGGTCATCCAGACGATGAAGCGGCCCGTCCCCAGGAAGCGGGCGATCCTCTCCGACAGCCGTCCGAAGGCCTCGGGGTCGTAGGCGGGCAGCAGGCTGACCCGGCGGGCGAGCGGCTGGTCGAGCCGGACGCGGGGGCGCTCGTCACTCATCGCCCGCCGCCCCGTGCAGTTCGGTCTCGCGCCAGTCCTCCGGCAGCAGGTGGTCCAGTACGTCGTCCACGGTCACCGCGCCCAGCAGCGAGCCGCCCTCGTCCACGACCGGCACGGCCACCATGTTGTAGGTCGCCAGGAAGCTGGTGACGGCCGGCAGCGGGGTGTCCGGGCGCAGCGGCTCCAGGTCGCTGTCGAGCAGCGAGCTCACCAGCGTGAACGGCGGGTCGCGCAGCAGCCGCTGGAAGTGCACCGTGCCCAGGTACTTGCCGGTGGGGGTCTCGTCCGGCGGCCGGCAGACGTACACCTGGGCGGCGAGCGCGGCGGACAGATCGGGGTTGCGGACCCGCGCGAGGGCGTCGGCGACGGTGGCGTCCGGGCGCAGCACGATGGGCTCGGTTGTCATCAGACCGCCCGCGGTGCGCTCCTCGTACGACATCAACCGCCGCATGTCGGCGGCCTCGTGGGGCTCCATCAGCCCGAGCAGCCGCTCCTGCACCCGCTCGGGCAGCTCGGCGAGCAGGTCGGCCGCGTCGTCGGGGTCCATCGCCTCCAGGACGTCGGCCGCCCGCTCCTCCTTCAGCTTGCCGAGGATCTCCACCTGGTCGTCGTCGGGCAGCTCCTCCAGGACGTCGGCCAGCCGGTCGTCGTCGAGCGCGGCCGCGACCTCGGCACGGCGCTTGGGCGACAGGTGGTGCAGCACGCCGGCGAGGTCCGCCGGGCGCAACTGGTCGAAGGTGGCGAGCAGCGCCTCCGCGCCCTGCGCGTGCTCGTCCAGCGAGAAGCCGGTGACCGCGGACCACTCCACGGTCAGGGTCTCGCCCGCCCGCCGTCCGCCGGCGCCCCGCCACGGCAGCCCGACGCGCCCCTTGCCGCGGCGGACGAAGACCTTGTCGATCTCCCAGTCGCGGCGGGCCGGGAGCCGCACCATCGACACGTCCAGCACGGTCACCTCCTCGCCGGTGTCGACCAGGGTGACCCGCCGGTCCAGCAGCTCGCCGATGACCAGGGTCTCGGTGGGGCGCTGCTCGAAGCGCTGCATGTTGACCACACCGGTCGTGATGACCTGGCCGGACTCCACGCCCGTCACCCGCGTGATCGGCAGGAAGATCCGGCGCCGGCTCGCCACCTCGACCACCAGCCCGGGCACGCGCGGCGGGCGGCCGCCGACCCGCAGCATCACGATCACGTCCCGGACCCGGCCGACCTGGTCCCCGTTGGGGTCGAAGACCCGCACTCCGGACAGGTGCGAGAGAAAGACCCGGGAGGTTCCGGCTGCCATGCGGTCAGGCTAACGCCGCAGGTCGCACCGGGCGCGCGGGGATGCTCCACGGGGGCTTCGCATCGTGTTCACAGCCGGTCGTCCGGCCGGGGGTACGCTTCGGTAGCTTCGGCTCCGCCCCGCCGTTCGGTCCGGTGGCGACGACCGCAGGAGGAAAAGAACCCCGTGATCCCCGGCCGCCGTTCAGCCGCCCTCCCCGGCCTCGTGTGCGCACTGCTCGCGCTCCCCCTCCTGACGGGGTGCGCGGGTGATCCGGACGCGGGCACCAACGGCGTCGGCAAGCTGCCGCCCACCACCATCGAGCAGCGCGCCCGCGCGGCGGCGGAGGCCGCCGACACCGTGCGGCTGTCCGGCACGGTCGTCAGCAAGGGCCGCACCTACACCCTGGACATGCGGCTGCGTGCCAATGGCGGCTTCGGCGAGGTCAGCACCCGGGGCAGCACCTTCGAACTGCTGCGGGTCGGCAAGGACCTGTATCTGAAGGCGGGCGCGGGCTTCTACGGCGACGAGGTCGGCGCCAAGCTCAAGGACAAGTACGTCAAGGTGCCGACCGGCGATCCCGCCTACGGCCAGTTCAGCGGCTTCACCGACAAGAAGGTGCTGCTGGACGACTTCTTCGTGCTGCACGGCGACCTCGCGGTCGGCGACCACCGCAAGGTCGGCTCCGCCCGCACGATCGCGGTCACCGCTGACGGCGGCAGCGGCGGCACGATCGACGTCTCCCTGGAGGGCACGCCCTACCCGCTGCGCTACGAGCGGGCCGGCGGCGCGGGCACGCTGACCATGGCCGACTGGGGCAAGGACTTCGCACTGCGCGCGCCCGACAGGGACGAGGTCGTCGACTACGGCCGGTCCGTCACGTCCTAGCCCGCGCGGCTGATGGCCGGCTTGCCTCCGGGTGCGGTGGAAGCGTTCGGCCCTGCCGTCGGTCTGCGGCCGGTACGCGCGGGTGAGCTTGCCGGTCGTTCGGAGGCCGGCCGGGGCGTGGCCGGGCTGCGCGGACGATGCGACCACGCGGGCCGGCTTTCCTCACCCGCGGCCGCGCCGCCGGAACAGCAGCTTGGGCAGGCCGGCCGGGACCGGGCGGCGGGTGGTGGCGGTGGTGGGCACCGGGGCCGCGGCGCCGCTGTGCTCCGGCATCAGGCCGGGCCGCTCGGTGGGCGCCCCGGCCGGCTCCAGGCGCAGCACGCGGCATTCGCGCGCCCAGCGCTCGGTCATCGTCTCGGCGTCGGGCGCGTTGAGCCGCTTGCCCTTGAGCTCCGCGACGGCGGCGGTCCACGCCTCCTCGTGCGGGGGCAGCTCCTCGACCCGGGCCGGGAAGGCGACCAGCCGGCCGCCCTTGTCCTTGCTGCGGAGGGTGACCAGCGCCGTGCCGCCGGGGGAGAGCCCGGGCAGCGGCTGCTCGCCGGGGCCGCCGCCGACGACCACGACCGCGCCGTCCACCCACGCGTGCCACAGCGCCTGACCGTCGGCCCACAGCAGGCCCGACTTCTTCGCGGCCTCCTCGATGAGGGCCTGGTCCAGCAGGGGCTGCTCCACGGTTTCCGTCATGTGCCAAGACTATGGCCTGGCCTCCCGGGGCCGTCGGCCGCACGCATCGTGAGACGACAGGAGCGCGGGCGGTGTACGGGCCTTACGCTATGGGGGTCGTCGTCCCGCCGCCCCGAGGAGAACCCGCGTGTCCGCCGCGCCGCCCACCAGCCGCAGCTCCGCTCTGACGAAGGCTGCCGAGGCCCCGGACGCCGTCCCGCACGCCAAGGCGCCCCTGGACTTCGCGCTGCTGGCGGTGGCCATCGCCGGGGTGTCGCTGTCGGCCCCGCTCATCGCCGCGACGGCCGCGCCCGCGCTCGCCATCGCGTTCTGGCGCAACGCCATGGCGGTGGGCGTGCTGAGCCCGTTCGCGCTGCTGCGGCACCGCGCGGAACTGCGCGGCATGGGCCGGCGGGCCCTGTGGCTGTCGCTCGCCGCGGGCGCGGTGCTGGCCCTGCACTTCGGGCTCTGGCTGCCCAGTCTGTCGATGACCTCGGTGGCCTCCTCGACGGCGATGGTCACCACGACGCCGGTGTGGACCACCCTGCTGCTGCGCCTGCGCGGCCAGCGGCAGCCCGCGCTGGTGTGGGCGGGCACCGGCCTCGCCGTCCTCGGCGTGGTCATCCTGACCGGCGTCGACCTGTCGCTGTCGCCGCGCGCCCTGGCCGGGGACGGGCTGGCGCTGGCCGGCGGCATCGCGGCGGCCGGCTACGTCCTGCTGGGCGCGGAGGTCCGACGGACCGTCAGCACCACCGCGTACAGCCTCGTCTGCTACACCACCACGGCGGTGGCGCTGCTCGTGGCCTGCCTGGTCTCCGGCTCCGCGCTCGCCGGCTACTCGGGCACGACCTGGCTGAAGCTCGCCGCGCTGACCGTCGCCGCGCAGCTGCTCGGGCACACCATCCTCAACCGCGTGGTGCGCGGCCTCGGCGCCTCGACGACCTCCACGGCGATCCTGCTGGAGACGCCGGGAGCCGCGCTGGTCGCGGCCCTCTGGCTGGGCCAGACCCCGCCCGTGGGGGCCTACCCGGCGCTGGTGGTGATCCTCGCCGGGCTGGCCCTGGTCGTCCTCGCCGACCGCAGGAAGGGCTGAGCCGCCGCGCCCCGGCCCTACAGCCAGCCGTTGCGGCGCAGGATGCGGTGGATGGCGAGGCAGATGCCGCCGATGGCGACCAGCACCATCGGATAGCCGTAGCGCCAGTGCAGTTCCGGCATGTGCTCGAAGTTCATGCCGTACACACCGCAGATCATGGTCGGGACGGCGATGATGGCCGCCCAGGAGGTGATCTTGCGCATGTCCTCGTTCTGCGCGACCGCCGCCTGGGCGAGGTTGGCCTGGAGGATGGAGTTCAGCAGGTCGTCGAAGCCGACGACCATTTCGTGGACGCGGGCGACGTGGTCGGCGACGTCCCGGAAGTACTTCTGGATCTCCGGGTCCACGACCCGCATCGGCCGCTCGCTGAGCATCTGCATCGGCCGCAGCAGCGGGGAGACCGCGCGCTTGAACTCCAGTACCTCGCGCTTGAGTTGGTAGATCCGCCCGGCGTCCGTGGCGCGCGGGGACTTGCCCTGCGCGGAGAAGACGTCGATCTCCACCTCGTCGATGTCGTCCTGGACGGCCTCGGAGACCGCCAGGTAGTCGTCGACGACCTGGTCGGCGATGGCGTGCAGCACCGCGGACGGGCCCTTGGCCAGCAGCTCGGGGTCGTCCTCGAGACGGTGGCGCAGCGCGCGCAGCGAGCCGTGGCCGCCGTGCCGGACGGTGATGACGAACTGCCGGCCGGTGAAGACCATCACCTCGCCGCTCTCCACCACCTCGCTGGTGGCGGTGAGTTCGGCGTGCTCGACGTAGCGGATGGTCTTGAAGACCATGAAGAGCGTGTCGTCGTACCGCTCCAGCTTGGGCCGCTGGTGGGCGTGGACGGCGTCCTCCACGGCCAGCGGGTGCAGCCCGAAGACATCCGCGATCTCGGAGAACTCGCGCTCGGACGGCTCGTGCAGCCCGATCCACACAAAGCCCTCGTCGCCGCCGCTCACCTTCTCCAGTGCCTCGCGCGGGGTGATGTGGTCGCTGCTGCGGCGGCCGTCGCGGTAGACGGCGCAGTCCACGACGGCGCTGGGCGTGCCGGCGGTGCGGGAGCGGTCCGGGCCGTAGTCGTACGAAGTGCTGCTCTTGCGCAGGGCGGGACGGACGACTGCGCGGAGGTCGCGGATCATCGACATGGCAAGCTCCTTCACGGACTGGCCGGACTGAAATGCGGATCAGGGCAGGGGTGATCACCGTTGATCACTGCGCAGTTCAGCGAGCTCTTCCGGAGGCGGCAGGCGGCCCGGGCAGACCAGGAGTGCGGGCGGGGCGGCGACGGGGCACGCGGGCGCTCGCGGGGGGTTCCGAAAATCCCCTGAGGTTCCGTGAATTTCTTGGTTTCACGGCCGGGTGGCCGGGTACGGAACGCTGGGGATCAGGAGAGTTGCCGGGCGGAAGAGCTGCCGGTACTGCACGGTCGACTAGGATCCATCGCAGCCCCACCTCCTCCGGCCTGTCCCCGCTGGGGGAAATCGAGCACGCCTCTACCGGCGTGGCCGACGGCCCACCCTACCAGGCACCCAAAGCCCCACAGCGCTCCTTTGCCCATTTCATACGCGCTCTATGCTCGGCTCATGGTCGATGTACTGGGGCTCGTCGAGGCGCGTCTGCGCCTGTCCTTCGGGGAACCGGACGCGCGCGCGGCGGTCACCTTCCTCGGCACCGAGCGCATCGAGGTGCTGCGGTTCCGCGACGTCCGCGACGGCGGACTGGTGCGCTACGCGACGCTCGGCATGTCCCGCGCCCCCATGAACGACCCCGCCGGCACGGCCCCGTCGACCTTCGCGGCGCCCCTGTCGGTCACCGTCGCCGACCCCGTGCGCGGCCCGCGGGCCGAACTCGTGCTCACCCTGCGCCCCGGAAGCGGCGCCGACATCGACAAGGTGCTGCGCCCGCTCGCCGTGCTGGCCGCCTCGCCCCAGGTCGAGGGGGTGGTCGTGGCCCCCGGCAACTCGCTGGACGTCGGCGAACCCCTGTGGCCCGGCGCCGCGTTCTCCGCCGTCCTGGTCGCCGAGCCCGGCGGCCTGGTCGAGGATCTCGACCTCGACCCGCCGATGGACCCGGTCCGCTTCTTCCCGCTGCTGCCCATGACGGCCAACGAGGCCGCCTGGAAGCGCGTGCGGGGGGCGGGGCCGCTGCAGGAGCGGTGGCTGGAGGCCGGCACCGATCTGCGCGACCCGATGCGCGCGTCGGTGCCGCTGTCCGGCTGACGGCCGCACCGCGCCGGGGCGTTGCACCGGGGCCCGCGTCGCCCGCTCCGGACCCGGACGGGTGATCGTCCTTGACGCGGGCACGCCGTGGTAGGACCGTGGGGCGGTATGAGGGGCGAACCCAGTTGCCCGAAGTGCGGTGGACGGGTCCGCGCGCCCGGCCTCTTCGCCGACTCCTGGCAGTGCGACGAGCACGGCGCCGTGTACCCGATGCAGCCCGTCGTGCCGCCCAGTGTCGAGGCGCTCGGCGTTGTCGTCAGCCGCGCCCGCGTCCCGGTGTGGATGCCCTGGCCGCTGCCGGTCGGCTGGCTGTTCAGCGGTGTCTCCTCGGCGGGCGACGACCGCAGCGGCGGCCGGGCGACCGCGGTCGCCTGCTCCGGCCCGGGTCCGCTCGGCGGTCCGGGGGAGATGGTGCTGGTCGCGGAGGAACTGGGCGTGGGCCTCGGCGCGCGGTTCGCGGGCATCGCCGGGCCCGATCCGGGGCCGCAGATGTGCGTCGGCAAGCCGCCGGCGGCCAAGGTGGTCGCCGCGGGCCGGCCGACCCCCCTGTGGCATGTGTCGGGCGTCCCGCTGGACCGGGCCGTCTTCGCGGGCGAATCGTTCGGCCTGTGGCTGTGGGCGATCGTCTGGCCGGAGGAGTCCGGACTGCTCATCTACGACGAGCTGATACTGACCGATCTCCGCGAGGCGGGTGCCGAGATCGACCTCGTTCCGTGCGGGGCGCTCTCCCCCCGCCTGCTCTCCTGAGATTCACAGGCTCGCCGGGCAGTTATCCTGGTAATCACAAGGCCGCCGTCCGCGGCCGGCCCCGAGTACCGAGAGCCCTGGAGTGACGTTCGTGCGCATCGACCTGCACACCCACTCCACGGCGTCCGACGGCACCGACACCCCGGCCGAGCTGGTGCGGGCCGCGGCCGCCGCGGGGCTGGACGTGGTGGCCCTCACCGACCACGACACGGTGGGCGGGCACGCCGAGGCCGGGAAGGCGCTCGACGACCTGCACGCCCGCGGTGGGAGCGGCCTGACCCTGGTCACCGGCGCCGAGCTGTCCTGCCGGCACGACGGTGTGAGCATGCACATGCTCGCCTACCTCTTCGACCCGCTGGAGCCGGAGCTGCACCGGGAGCGCGAACTCGTGCGCGACGACCGGACGCCCCGCGCGCAGGCCATGGTGGCCAAACTCCGCGAGTACGGCGTGCCGGTGACGTGGGAGCAGGTGGCCCGCATCGCGGGCGACGGCGCCGTGGGCCGCCCGCACATCGCCCAGGCGCTCATCGACGCGGGCCTGGTGGACAGCATCGCCGAGGCGTTCACCCCCGAGTGGATCGGCCCCGGCGGCCGCGCCTACGTCGAGAAGCACGAGCTGGACCCCTTCGCGGCGATCCGCCTGGTCAAGAACGCCGGCGGAGTCGTCGTCTTCGCCCACCCCGCCGCCGTCAAACGCGGGGCGGTCGTTCCGGAGAGCATGATCCAGGAGCTGGCCGCGGCCGGACTGGACGGCATCGAGGTCGACCACATGGACCACGACGAGTCCACCCGCGCCCGGCTGCGCCACCTCGCCGCCGAACTGGGGCTGCTCGCCACCGGCTCCAGCGACTACCACGGCACGCGCAAGACCTGCCGGCTCGGCGAGAACACCACCGATCCCGAGGTCTACCGCGAGATCGTCCGCCGGGCGACCGGCGCGGCCCCGCTCACCCCTCCCGCACACCGCTAGGCCCATGGATCTCTTCTCCCTGACCCTGTTCGGGTCCGTCTTCGTCACGCTCTTCGTGATCATGGACCCGCCCGGCATCACGCCGATCTTCCTCGCCCTCACCTCCGGCCGCGCGGCCAAGGTCCAGCGCCGTATGGCCTGGCAGGCCGCCTCGGTCGCGCTCGGCGTCGTCACCGTCTTCGGGGTCTGCGGCCAGCAGATCCTGGACTACCTGCATGTCTCGGTGCCCGCCCTGATGATCGCCGGCGGGCTGCTCCTGCTGCTCATCGCGCTCGACCTGCTCACCGGCAAGGCGGACGAGCCGACGCAGACCAAGGACGTCAACGTCGCGCTGGTGCCGCTCGGCATGCCGCTGCTGGCCGGGCCGGGCGCCATCGTGACGGTGATCCTCGCGGTGCAGCGCGCACACGGCTTCGGGGAACAGGTGTCGGTGTGGTGCGCGATCGCCGCCATGCACGTGGTGCTCTGGCTGACGATGCGTTACTCATTGGTGATCATCCGTCTGATCAAGGACGGCGGTGTGGTCCTGGTCACCCGGCTGTCCGGGATGCTGCTCTCGGCGATCGCCGTGCAGCAGATCGCCAACGGCGTCTTCGGCTTCATCCGCGGCGAGGGCTGACGGTCCGTCGCCCGCCGCACGCGGGCACGACGAGGGCCCCGCAGCCGCGGCGTACGGGGCCCTTTCCGCTGTGTCCGTCAGGCCGTTTCGACCGGGCGGATGTAGATGCGCTGGCCGATCGCGGCGGCCTGCTGGACGATCTGATCGACGGAGGCGGCGTCCACGACCATGCAGTCGACGGCGCGGCCGTCCTGGTCGTTGAGGCGCATGATCTCGAAGCGCATGGTCTTCATGGCTTCTCCCTTCGTCCGGGCACTCCTCCATTGGAGTACGGGGCTGCGTCGCAGCCGTTACCTGCGTGGGTCATTCATGTATCGACAACTGTTGCCACGCCGAAAACCTTCCCTGTCCTAAAGAAAATTTTCGAGCCGCCTTCTACCCGCAGGTAACAACGGCCCGCAGTAGTCCCGGTTCCGGTTGTGTGTGCGGACGGGGGCGCCGGACAATGTGAGTTCTATGGACGACGAAGCCCTTTCCGCCATCGCCGCCGGCATCGAGCGCACCAACGAGCTCCTGCAGCGGGTCCTCGCCGAGGTCGCCACGACCCCGGCGACCCACGCCGTGTTCGTGGACGCCGGGTACGTGTACGCCGCCGCCGGCCGGCTCGTCGCGGGCACCGAGGACCGCAGGGCTTTCGAACTCGACGCCGAGGGGATCATCGAGGCCTTCATCGACCGGGCCCGCAAGCTCTTCCCGGACAGCCGGCTGCTGCGGGTCTACTGGTACGACGGGGCCCGCCGCCGCATCCACAGCGCCGAGCAGGAACGCATCGCCGAGCTGCCCGACGTCAAGGTGCGGCTCGGCAACCTCAACGCCAGCCGGCAGCAGAAGGGCGTCGACTCGCTCATCCGCAGCGACCTGGAGTCACTGGCCCGCCACCGGGCCATCTCCGACGCCGTGCTGATCGGCGGCGACGAGGACCTGGTCTCGGCCGTCGAGGCCGCCCAGGGCTACGGCGCCCGCGTCCACCTGTGGGGCATCGAGGCCGCCGACGGACGCAACCAGGCCGACCCCCTGCTGTGGGAGGTCGACAGCCTGCGCACGCTCGACCTGGACTTCTGCAAGCCGTACATCACCCGGCGCACCGCGCCCATCTACGGCGACGCGCCCATCCCCACCGGCCCCATCCCCACCCGCGAGGACGTGCACTTCGTGGGCGCCCGGGTCGCCTCCCAGTGGCTGGCGACCCGCGGCCGCGACTCCCTGGCCGAGCTGCTGCCCGGCCACCCCTACCTGCCGCCCGCCTACGACCAGGAACTGCTCGTCGAGGCGGAGGGCATGCTCAACATCTCCCTGCGCGGCCACGCCGACCTGCGCCGCGTCCTGCGCGACGGCTTCTGGGAGCACCTGCAGGCCCGGCTCTAGGCCTCGCCGTTCCCGTTCCAGAAAGCGACGAGCGCGGCGGCCGTCTCCGCAGTGCGCTCGGTGTTGGGCGAGTGCTCCGCGCCCTCGACGACCACGCGGCGGGCACCCAGGCGCTCCGCCATGTCGTCCATCCACGGGACCGGCCACGCGTGGTCGACCGCGCCGGACAGCACCAGGGTGCGCAGCGGTACCGCGGCCAGCTCCGCCACGCGGTCCGGCTCCGCGATCAGCTGCTTGCCCGTCGCCATCAGCTGCTCGGGCACGGTGCGCAGCCACCGCTGGTGCAGGAACTCCTCGACCTCGCCGGTCGCGCCCGCCGTGCCTTCGAGATCCTCGGCGTCCAGCTCGCGCATCGCCCGCCACACGCTCTCCATGTCCATCGAGGACAGCGCCTCCAGCAGCAGCTTCGTCCGCGCCTGCTGGGCCGCCTCGATCGCGGCGGGTCCCGAGCTCATCAGCGTCAGGGACGCCCACGGCACGCCGCTGCCCGGCGCCGCCCCGGCCGCGATCGCCGCGGCGCGCACGACCAGCCCGCCCATCGAGTGCCCCAGCAGATGGACCGGGCCCGCGTCCGGGCCCAGCGCGGCGGTCTGCGCGAGGACGTCGGCGGCCAGTTCGCCTTGCGCGTACGCCGACTCGTCCCGCGGGCCCACCGACTCGTTCTGGCCCCGGCCGTCCACGGCGACCGCGCGGAAGCCCGCCGCGGCCAGCGGTGTCAGCAGCGCCAGGAAGTCCTCCTTGCTGCCGGTGAAGCCGGGCACCAGCAGCGCCGTGCCGCGCCGCGCGGTCCCCGCCGGCGGGACCGCCTCCAGCACGGCGAAGCGACCGCGTTCGGTGGACAGCGGGTGTGCGGTCACATTCTCGGGCAGGGTCACAAACGGCGGTCGGCTCATGCGGCGAGGCTATCCGCGGCGGGTTTCCGTCGTGCTACGCGCCCCCCACGGCTGTGGCGCGCGACGGCGAACGGCCGGACACCGCTGAGGGTGCCCGGCCGTTCGCCGTCGTTCGCCCGCTGGGCGGGGTGCGTCAGCCCGCCGCCTCGGTGTCCGCGGGCTTGGCCGTACGGGTGCGGCGCCGGCGGCGCGGGGCCTTGGCCTCGCCGCTGTCGCCCTCGGCGGCAGCCGCCGCGGCGGGGGCCTCGGCCCCGGCCGTCGGCGCGGACTGCGCGGGAGCGGTGGCGGAGGCCGCACCGGCGCGCGTGCGCCGGCGACGCGGGGCGGCGGGCGCCTCCGCGGTGGCGGTCTCCTCGGTGCCCGTGGCCGTGCCCGTCGTTCCGGCCGCGGACTCCGCGCCGAAACGGGTGCGGCGCCGGCGGCGCGGTGCGGGGCGCTCCGCGGCGGGTGCGCCCTCGGCGGTGTCGAGCGCGGCCTCGGCGGCCTGCTCGGCGCCCTCGGCCGCCTCCGTCACCGGGCTCCCGCCGCGGGTGCGGCGACGCTGGCGCGGGGCACGGGTGCGGGCGGGCCGTTCCTCGGTCTCCACCGCGGCACCGGCCGCCTTGCGGCCGCCGCGACCGCGGCCGCGGCCGCCGGTCTCGCCCAGGTCCTCGATCTCCTCCGCGTCGAGCCCGGCGCGCGTGCGCTCGGCGCGCGGCAGGACGCCCTTGGTGCCCTGCGGGATGCCCAGCAGCTCGTAGAGGTGGGACGAGGTGGAGTAGGTCTCCTCCGGGTCGTTGAACGGCAGGTCCAGCGCCTTGTTGATCAGCTGCCAGCGCGGGATGTCGTCCCAGTCGACCAGGGTGATCGCGGTACCGGACGCGCCCGCGCGGCCGGTGCGGCCGATGCGGTGGAGGTAGGTCTTCTCGTCTTCCGGCGTCTGGTAGTTGATCACGTGCGTGACGCCCTCGACGTCGATGCCGCGGGCGGCGACGTCGGTGCAGACCAGGACGTCGACCTTGCCGTTGCGGAAGGCGCGCAGCGCCTGCTCGCGGGCGCCCTGGCCGAGGTCGCCGTGGACCGCGCCGGAGGCGAAGCCGCGCTGCTCCAGCTGCTCCGCGAGATCGGCCGCGGTGCGCTTGGTACGGCAGAAGATCATCGCCAGGCCGCGGCTGTCCGCCTGGAGGACGCGGGCGACGAGCTCCGGCTTGTCCAGGGAGTGCGCGCGGAAGATGTGCTGCGTGATGTTGGCGACGGTCGCGCCCTCGTCGTCCGGCGACGTGGCGCGGATGTGCGTGGGCTGCGACATGTAGCGGCGGGCCAGGCCGATCACGGCGCCGGGCATCGTCGCGGAGAAGAGCATGGTCTGCCGCTTGACCGGCAGCATGTCGATGATCTTCTCGACGTCGGGCAGGAAGCCGAGGTCGAGCATCTCGTCGGCCTCGTCGAGGACCAGCGCGCGCACATTGCGGAGGCTGAGCTTCTTCTGCCCGGCCAGGTCCAGCAGCCGGCCCGGGGTGCCGACGACCACCTCGACGCCCTTCTTCAGGGCCTCGACCTGCGGCTCGTACGCGCGGCCGCCGTAGATGGCCAGCACGCGCACATTGCGCACCTTGCCGGCGGTCAGCAGGTCGTTGGTCACCTGCTGGCACAGCTCACGGGTGGGGACGATCACCAGCGCCTGCGGGCCGTCGACGACGTCCTCGGGGCGGGCGCGCCCGGCCTCGACGTCGACCGGTACGACGACGCGCTCCAGGATCGGCAGGCCGAAGCCCAGGGTCTTGCCGGTGCCGGTCTTGGCCTGGCCGATGACGTCGTTGCCCGCCAGCGCGACCGGCAGGGTCATCTCCTGGATCGGGAAGGGAGTGGTGATGCCGACGGCTTCGAGCGCCTCGGCGGTTTCGGGGAGGATCCCCAGGTCACGGAAGGTCGTGGTGGTGGTCAGGATGCTGCCTCTTCTGTTTCTGGGCGCGGCGCCGTGCTGTGAAGCGGGGAGGGTCGAGCGCAGGGAACTGCGCTGACCGCGCGGGGTGTCGTACGGCCATGGGCGGCCGAGGTGCGCGGGACCGCTGCCCTCGCGTGCGCCGCGAAGCGGGCCCCTCCCCAGACGCGGGGAGGGCGGTCGGTAGGAGCCGATCGGGCCACCGACCGGGCATCCATTGGTGCTCGTTCACAAATTACCCGCCGGTTCACCTGGCGGGCTCATACCACTGTACCCCGGAATCACACAGCCGAGGGGGTCCGATTTCCGGGATGCGGGACACACCCCCGCGGACTTCCGCGTGGCGGGGTCGTACGGGATGGTTGCCGGGCTGGTGGGGTTGGCTATTGTGCGCACCATGGAGACGCCTGAGACCCCCGCCGAGACCCCCGACGCTCCCACCATCGCCGCCCAGGACTGGGCCGCCGCGTCCGCCGATCCGCAGTACCGCGCCGCGGTCGTGGATCTGCTGGGGGCGCTGGCCTACGGGGAGCTGGCCGCGTTCGAGCGACTGGCGGAGGACGCGAAGCTCGCGCCGACCCTGGAGGACAAGGCCGAGCTCGCCGCGATGGCGTCCGCCGAGTTCCACCACTTCGCGCAGCTGCGCGACCGGCTCTCGGCGATCGAGGCGGCCCCGACCCACGCGATGGAGCCCTTCGCGGCGGCACTGGACGAGTTCCACCGCCAGACCGCGCCCTCGGACTGGCTGGAAGGCCTGGTCAAGGCCTACGTGGGCGACTCGATCGCCTCCGACTTCTACCGCGAGGTCGCGGCCCGGCTGGACACCGACACCCGCGAGCTCGTCCTCGCCGTGCTCGACGACACCGGCCACGCCTCCTTCGCCGTGGAGAAGGTGCGCTCGGCGATCGAGGCCGACCCGCGGCTCGGCGGCCGGCTCGCGCTGTGGGCCCGGCGGCTGATGGGCGAGGCGCTGTCGCAGGCGCAGCGGGTGGTCGCGGACCGGGACGCGCTCTCCACGATGCTGGTGGGCGGCGTCGCGGACGGCTTCGATCTCGCGGAGGTCGGGCGTATGTTCACCCGGATCACGGAGGCCCACACCAAGCGCATGGCGGCCCTGGGGCTGTCTGCATAGTTTTGAGGGCTCGGTTCGCCTCCGGGTCGCTCCAGTCGGTGTTGGGGGCACCTCCCAGCGGTAGCTGGGGGAGGTCGACCGTGCTCGGTCGCTCGTTCCTCGCGACCTCCGCGCTCCCCCAGCTACCGCTGGGGGTGCCCCCACTCTCTTTCGACACCGACCGCTCCCCTTCGGCTCACTCGCCGGGGCAGTCGGTCGTGTGGTTCAGGGCGGGCGATGCGCCTTCGGCGCGGTGAGGCGGTGCTCGGCCCCTCCAGCGGTATGGGGGCGAGTCCGGGTTCCCCGACCGCGTCGGCGTCCCCTTCGGATCACTCGCCGGACGCAGGGGCCATTGCTCAGGGTGCGATGCGCCTTCGGCGAGATGGGCCGAGCACCGCTCCCTTGCGGGGAGTGGGGCACCTCGGGCCTACGCCGGGCGCGGGGCGGGGCGGGGGTGGTCGGGGCGGGGGTGGCGGACGAGGAGCGAGAGCAGGGCGGCCGCCACGGCCACGGACAGGGTGAGGTTGACCGGGAAGAGCGCGGAGCCGAGCACCGTGCGGGCGATGGAGCCGCCGACGAGGGCGGCCACGGGGCCGGTGATCAGGGCGAGCGGTGTCGCGGGGAGCCGGCGCCGGGGGAGCAGCCTGGTGGCGGCACAGGCGACGACGAGCCCGGCGGCGGCGAACGCGATCGTTTCCCACAGCATGCGGCGGCCCCTCCCAAGGTGACGGTCGCTCCGGGTCCTACCCCTCCGCAGGGGAACGCGAAACAGCGGGCCACCCCCCTCGTGAGGGTGACCCGCCGTCGTGCTCCGAAGCCGCGTCGCGGCTAGAGCTGGGCGCCGAAGCCCACGCGGCGCTGGGTGGGCTCGCCGATCTCCACGTAGGCCAGCCGGTCGGCGGGGACGAGCACGCGCTTGCCCTGCTCGTCGGTGAGGCTGAGCAGCTTGCCGGTGCCCGTCAGGGCGTCGGCGACGGCCTTCTCGACTTCCTCGGCCGTCTGCCCGCTCTCGATGCTGATCTCACGCGGCGCGTGCTGCACGCCGATCTTGACCTCCACGGCTTTCGTCCCTCCGAACGGTCTGCGGTGTGCGCGGTGATTCGCGCCGTACGCAGGACACATTAGCCGCGCCCGCGGCCCGCCGATCGGCCGACGGGCACGCCCACAGCGAACAGTCAGTGTTCGGTGCCGTGCAGCGGGAAGCCGGCGATGCCGCGCCAGGCCAGTGAGGTCAGCAGTTGGACCGCGGTCTCCCGGGGCATGGAGCTGCCGCTGGAGAGCCAGTAGCGGGCCACGACCTGGGAGACGCCGCCGAGGCCGACGGCCAGCAGCATGGACTGCTCGGTGGCCAGCCCGGTGTCCTCGGCGATCACCTCGCTGATCGCCTCGGCGCACTGGAGGGAGACGTTGTCGACGCGCTCGCGCACCGCCGGCTCGTTGGTCAGGTCCGATTCGAAGACCAGTCGGAAGGCGCCGCCCTCGTCCTCCACGTACGCGAAGTAGGCGTCCATGGTGGCCGCCACGCGCTGCTTGTTGTCCGTGGTGGAGGCCAGGGCGGTGCGGACCGCGTCCAGCAGGGCCTCGCAGTGCTGGTCCAGCAGGGCCAGGTAGAGGTCCAGCTTGCCGGGGAAGTGCTGGTAGAGCACGGGCTTGCTGACGCCCGCGCGCTCGGCGATGTCGTCCATCGCGGCGGCGTGGTAGCCCTGGGCGACGAACACCTCCTGGGCCGCGCCCAGCAGCTGGTTGCGCCGGGCCCGGCGCGGCAGGCGGGTTCCGCGAGGGCGCGCCTCAGTCTGCTCGATGGCTGTCACGCCGCCTCCCAAGTGATGTCGTTCTGCGCTGCGGGTGCCATCGTACTTTTCGGTAGTGGGGCCATGCGCTGTGCGAACGCACATTCTCACCAAGTGGAACTCACCTGTAGTCGTCCTCGTCGAGTTCCACCACCCGTCGTTGCTCGGCGACGTCGGCCGGATCGGCGTCGTCGGGCCGTTCGGTGATCGGGACGTCGCGGTGCTGGAGCAGCTCCAGGTGCTGCTCGGCGATGTCGTTCTCGGGGGCCTCGATGTCGGCCTCGGTGTCCTCCAGGTCGTCGGTGAGCTCGGCGAGGTCGGTGACGTCGGTGAGGTCACCGTCGAATGTCTCGATGTCGTCGGACACGGGCACCTCCCTTCCTGTCCGGACCCGGGGGTCCCCGGTCTCGCACGGGACCGCCCGGCCGCTTGCGCTGTGTCCGTCTGTTTCCCCTTGTTCCCCTCTTGCGAGCGTAGGAGACGTCATCGGCCCCCGCAGAGTGACGGAAGGGACGAAAAAATCCGGACGGCGCGTGTGAGAGCGAACACACAAGCGTACGCGTGATCGTCTCGTAACATTGCCCCATGTCCTCGACGGAGTCCCGCGAAGCCGCACTTGCCGCCGTGCCTCTGCCGCCCGCGGGGCCCAGAGCCGGGGACGGGGAGAGCGTGCGCGTTGTGTCCCTGCCCGGTCTGACGCTGACCGTCCGAGCCCGCTCCGAGGAGGACGAGCGGCTGCCCCCCGCGCTCTTCGTGCACGGCCTGGGCGGCTCCTCCCTCAACTGGTCGATGCTGATGGGCGTGGTGTCCGACCGGGTCCGCGGCGAGGCCCTGGACCTGCCCGGATTCGGTTACTCGCCGCCGCCGGACGACGGCAACTACTCGATCGGGGGGCACGCGCGCGCGGTCGTACGCCTCATGGAGGCCTCCGGGCGCGGTCCCGTGCACCTCTTCGGCAATTCCCTGGGCGGGGCGGTCGCCACCAAGGTGGCCGCGGCCCGGCCCGACCTGGTCCGGACCCTCACGCTCATCTCGCCCGCACTGCCGGAGGTGCCCCCGCAGCGCAGTGCCTGGCCGACCGGCATCCTCGGGGTGCCCGGCGTGGCCGGGCTCTTCACCCGGGCGACCCGGGGCTGGACGGTGGACCGGCGCACCCAGCAGCTGCTGTCGCTCTGCTACGGCGACCCCGGCAAGGTGACCGAGGAGGCCTTCGCCGAGCACGCGCAGGAATACGCGCGCCGGCTGGCCCTCCCCTATTTCTGGGACGCGCTGACGCGTTCCGCGCGCGGCATCATCGACGCCTACACCCTGGGCGGCCAGCACAATCTGTGGCGGCAGGCCGAGCGCGTGCTGGCGCCGACCCTGCTGGTGTACGGGGGCCGGGACAGGCTCGTCGCCCCCCGGATGGCGTACCGTGCCGCGCGTACCTTCCGGGACGCGAGGCTGCTGCTGCTCCCCGACAGCGGGCACGTCGCGATGATGGAGCACCCGGACGCGGTGTCGCGGGCCTTCCGCGAGCTGCTGGACGCCACGGGCACGGACGCGCGGACGGATCACTGACGGCATGGGCAGGCACAGCGCACCGGGCGGCCGCGACGGCCGCCGCGACGACACCTCCGGCGGCATACCCGGCGGCTCGGGCAACGGGCGCCGCAGGCGCGGCGGCCCGGCCACCACGGTCCCGCCGCGCCCGGCGGGCCCGAACGCCCCGGCCCCCGGCGGCTGGGACGGCTTCCGGCCCGGTGACACCGCCCGGGACCGGCAGGAGGGCCCGGGGCACGGGCACCCAGAGCACCGGGAGCACTCCGCCTGGGGCCGGACCGGATCCTGGGCCCCGCCGCGCACCCCGCGGGGCGCACGGCCGGCGGATCTCGCCGACTCGGGGCTGGTCCCGGAGGACCTCCAAGGCCCCGCCGACACCGACGACCCCGCCGATACCGGCGGCCGCCGGCCGGCCGGGCTGCTGCCGCGCCAGCGCACCGCGCCGCGTCCGGCCGACCGCCGAATACCCGGCCCGCGGCAGGACTTCGTCGCAGCTTTCGACGCCGTCGCATCGCCGGCCCCCGGGACGGTGGAGGAGGACGGGCCCGCCGAGGAGGCGCCGAAGAAGGGCGCCAAGGGGCGCGCGTTCACCGGAACGGCCGCAGCCGCGGTGGTCACCGTCCTAGCCGTTGTGGTGGCCGGGCAGCTGTACGGCGGCGACGACGCGAAGCGTCCGGCGACGGCCGGCGCCCCCGGCCCCTCCCGGGGCGCGGAGGACTCCGCGTCCCGTTCCGAGGGCCGGGCGACCCCCTCGGCCCCGCCGTCCGCCGCCGTCGCGCCGCTCACCTACGACCAGGCGATGGCCCGGCAGTACCCGCTCGGCAAGGACCTGCACCTGGGCGGCGCCTTCCAGACCGTGGGCGGCCACCAGAAGGCGCCGGGCACGGGCACGCTGCTGCGCGTGCGGGTCGACGTCGAGAAGGGCCTGCCGCTGGACGGCCGACTTTTCGCCGACGCGGTTTTCACGACGCTCAATGACAAACGGAGTTGGGCGCACGACGGCGCCCGCACTTTCGAGCGCGTTTCAACGGGCCGTGCGGACATCGTCATTACTCTGGCGAGTCCAGGAACCACGGCGAAGGTGTGCGCGGAATCCGGTCTGGACACCACAGTTGACAATGTG
The DNA here is from genome assembly GCF_040644455.1 of Streptomyces sp. NPDC046977. Classification (NCBI taxonomy): domain Bacteria; kingdom Bacillati; phylum Actinomycetota; class Actinomycetes; order Kitasatosporales; family Streptomycetaceae; genus Streptomyces; species Streptomyces sp. NPDC046977. Next base: position 193,023 of record NZ_JBEYWO010000011.1, on the reverse strand, counting down.
TCATGTGACGCGGCGTCGACTCCACGCACAATGATCAATGCTTTTCGGTGGGCGCAGGGATCGGAGACGTACGGCCCGGCGAGGATGTTCGCCTACCGCCAGATGCTGATCAACCACGAGGTCGGGCACCGGCTCGGCCACAACCACGTGCTGTGCCCGAAGAACGGGGCTCTGGCCCCGGTGATGATGCAGCAGACGAAGTTCCTGACCGCCGACGGAGTGACCTGCAAGCCGAACGCCTGGCCCTACCCCCGGGGATAGGTTTTTTGACATCGGGCGATTCATCGTTCAATGTTTCTGGCATGCCGCAGCACCGCCCTGCCACAGACGCCGACGCCAGCATCGAGCTGGCGCTCATCGGCGTGGACGGGCAGAGTGTGGCCGATGTCTCGTGTCGCCCTTCCACGGTGCCGGACGCGTAACGGGAATCCTCCCCTTCACCGCCCCGGAGCCATCCGCCCGTGGGCGCAGTGCTGACGCACGTCTTTCACCGGTCCTCCCGACAGGACCGTTCGCCGCTGCCTGCGGGCCTTCTTCCGCCCCGCCCCCTTGCCTCGCAGCCGCGAAAGGTCTTCTCGATGTCCAAGTTGTCCGTCACACCCCGCCGCCTCGCCGCGGCCGCCGTCGTCCTGGCGATCACCGGTGGCGCCGCCGCGTGCGGCCCGGAGGAGAACGGGGCCAAGGCAACCGGCGGCGGCAAGCCCGCCAAGGGCGGCACGCTCTACGTCCTCAACCAGTCGCCCCAGGAGGACTTCGACCCCGCCCGGCTCTACACCTCCGGCGGCGGCAACATACCCGGCCTGGTCTTCCGTACCCTGACCACCCGCAACCGCGAGAACGGCGCCCCGGGCGCCAAGGTCGTCCCGGACCTGGCCACCGACACCGGCACCCCGAACGCGGACGCCACCGTCTGGACGTACCACCTCAAGGACGGCCTGAAGTACGAGGACGGCTCGCCCATCACCACCGCCGACATCAAGTACGGCATCGAGCGGTCCTTCGCGGGCGAACTGTCCGGCGGCGCCCCCTACCTGCGGGACTGGCTGACCGGCGGCAAGGACTACCAGGGCCCGTACAAGGACAAGGGCGGCCTGGACTCCATCGAGACCCCGGACGCGAAGACCATCGTCTTCCACCTGGACAAGCCCGAGGGCGACTTCCCGTTCCTGGCCACCCAGACCTCCTTCGCCCCGGTGCCGCAGGCCAAGGACACCGGCACCAAGTACGAGAACCACCCCTTCTCGTCCGGCCCCTACAAGGTCGTGTCGAACCAGAACGACGGCGAGCACCTGGTCCTGGAGCGCAACACCCACTGGGACCCGAAGACCGACGAGGAGCGCAAGGCCTACCCGGACCGCATCGACGTCACGTCCGGCCTGGCCGCCGCCGTGATCAACCAGCGGCTGTCCTCCGGCGCCGGCAAGGACGCGGCCGCCGTCACCACCGACACCAACCTCACCGCCGCCGAGCTCGCCAAGATCACCGGCGACAAGGAGCTGGCGAGCCGCGTCGGCACCGGCCACTTCGGCTACACCGACTACATCGCCTTCAACCCGAAGGTGAAGCCCTTCGACAACCCGAAGGTGCGTCAGGCCATCGCCTACGCGACAGACCGCACCACGGTCGTCAACGCCCTGGGCGGTTCCTCCCTCGCCGAGCCCGCCACCACCTTCCTGCCGGCGCAGAAGTCCTTCGGCTACACCCCGTACGACCCGTTCCCCGCGGGCGCGAACGGCAACGCCGCCAAGGCGAAGGAACTGCTGAAGGAGGCGGGCTACCCCAACGGCCTGACCGTCACCCTCACCCACGACTCCACCGGCGGCGACGAGCAGGGTCCCGAGGTCGCCACCGCCCTCCAGGACGCGCTGAAGAAGGCCGGCATCACCGTCGAGCTCCAGGGCCTGGAGTCCAGCGCCTACAGCGAGAAGATCCACACCCTGAAGACCGAGCCGGGCTTCTTCCTCGCCGGCTGGGGTGCCGACTGGCCGTCCGGCGGCCCCTTCCTGGCCCCGATCTTCGACGGCCGGCAGATCGTCAAGGACGGCTACAACTACAACAACGCGCAGCTGGACGACCCGGCCGTGAACAAGGAGATCGACGAGATCAACAAGCTCACCGACCTCCAGGCCGCCGCCACCCGCTGGGGCGCGCTCGACAAGAAGATCGGCGAGCAGGCGCTGACCGTGCCGCTGGCGTACCCCGTGTACAAGCGCCTGTACGGCAAGGACGCCAAGAACATCGTCATCAGCGACTGGACCGGTGTCCTCGACGTCTCGCAGGTCGCGGTCAAGTGACCACCACCGACGTCCTGGTGACGCCCGGCGCCGCCCCGGATTCCTCCGGGGCGGCGCCGGGCGCCCGGCAGGTCTGGCGACGGCTGCGCGCCCAGCGCGCGGCCCTCGTCGGCACCGCCGTGATCGCCCTGCTCGTCCTGGTGGCCCTCGCCGCGCCGCTGCTCGCCGCGCTGGAGGGGCAGGACCCCGACGCGTACCACGCCTCGGCCGTCGACTCCGCCCTCGGCGGCGTCCCGCTCGGCTCCTTCGGCGGCGTGAACGCCCACCACTGGCTCGGTGTCGAACCCGGCACCGGCCGCGACCTGTTCGCCCGGCTCGCCTACGGCGCCCGGATCTCGCTCGGCATCGGCATCGGCGCGACCCTCGTGCAGGTGGTCATCGGCGTCGGCGTCGGCCTGGCCGCCGGACTCGGCAACCGCCTCCTGGACGGACTGCTCAGCCGGACCACCGACGTCATGCTCGCGCTGCCCACCCTGGTCTTCTCCATCGCGCTGCTGGCGATCGTCCCCGCCGGCTTCCCGCGCCCGGTGCTGCTGGTCCTCGTCCTCGGCCTGCTCGGCTGGGGCGGCACCTCCCGCATCGTCCGCGCCCAGACGCTCAGCCTGAAGTCCCTGGACTACGTGGCGGCCGCCCGGCTCGGCGGGGCGGGCCGCTGGCGCGTCGCCCGCCGCGAACTGCTGCCCTCGCTGGCCGCTCCCGTGGTGACGTACGCCGCGCTCCTGGTGCCCAGCAACATCGCCTCGGAGGCCGGGCTGTCCTTCCTCGGCATCGGCGTGAAGCCGCCCACGCCCTCCTGGGGCCAGATGCTCTCCTCGGCCACCACCTGGTACCAGGCCGATCCGACGTACGTGCTGCTGCCCGCCGGGCTGATCTTCGTCACCGTCCTGGCGTTCACCGCGCTCGGCGACGGGGTCCGCACCGCGCTCGACCCGCGGGCGGCCGGCCGGGTCCGCGTCCTGTCGCGGCGGCGGAAGAAGAAGGCGGGTTCCTGATGGCCATGACCCGGTTCGCGCTCCAGCGGCTGCTTTCGGCGCTGGTGGTCCTCCTCGTCCTGAGCGTCGCGGTCTACGCGCTCTTCTACCTCCTGCCCGGCGACCCGGCGCGGCTGGCCTGCGGGCCCAAGTGCACCGCCGACCAGGTCGACCAGGTCCGCACGCAACTCGGCCTGGACTCCCCGGCCTACGCGCAGTACCTGCACTTCCTGCACGGCCTGGTGGCCGGCACCGACGTCAGCACCGGCGTCGGGACCGAGCACTGCGGCGCTCCGTGCCTGGGCTTCTCCTACCAGAGCGGGGAGCAGGTCACCTCGCTGCTCGCCCAGCGCCTGCCGGCCACCGCCTCGCTCTCGCTGGGCGCGATGGTGCTGTGGCTGGTCATCGGCGTCGGCAGCGGACTGCTCTCCGCCCTGCGCCACGGCGGGATCGGCGCGCGGCTGCTCACCGCGCTGACGCTGGCGGGCAACGCCGTGCCCGTCTTCATCATCGGCATCCTGCTCATGCTGCTGTTCGTCTCGGTGCTGGGCTGGCTGCCCTTCCCGTCGTACGTCCCGCTCACCGAGGACCCCGAGCAGTGGGCGTGGAACCTGCTGCTGCCCTGGCTCTCCCTGGCCATCCTGGAGAGCGCCAAGTACGCGCGGCTGACCCGCAGTTCCATGCTGGAGACGCTCGCCGAGGACCATGTCCGCACACTGCGCGCCTACGGCGTCCGCGAGCGTTCCGTCATCGGGCGGCACGCGCTGCGCGGCGCCCTTCCCTCGGTGATCGCGCTGTCCGCGCTGGACCTGGGGACGATGTTCGGCGGCGCGGTGCTCACCGAGTCCCTCTTCGGCATCCCGGGGCTCGGCAAGAGCCTGGTGGACTCGGTCAGCACCGAGGACCTGCCGGTGGTGGTCGGCCTCGTGCTGGTCACCGGCTTCTTCGTGGTACTCGCCAACGCCCTCGCGGACGTGCTGTACGCGGTGGCCGACCGACGGGTGGTGCTGGCATGACGTCACCGCTGATCGAGGTCGCCGACCTCACGATCGACTTCCCGACCGGGGCCGGCCCGGTCCGCGCCGTGGACGGGCTCTCCTTCACCCTGGAGGCGGGCGGCGCGCTCGGCGTCGTCGGCGAGTCCGGCAGCGGCAAGAGCGCCACCGCCTACGCCCTGCTCGGACTGCACCGGGACAGCGGCGCGGAGATCGGCGGCTCCGTGCGGGTCGCCGGGGTCGACGTGCAGACCGCGGAGGAACGCGAGTTGCGGCGGCTGCGCGGCGGACTGGCCGCGATGGTCTTCCAGGACCCGCTGTCCTCGCTGGACCCCTACTTCGCCATCGGCGACCAGATCGCCGAGGTGTACCGCGTCCACCATCCCAAGGCCTCCCGCCGCGCGGGCCGGCAGCGGGCGGTCGAGGTGCTGGACCGGGTGGGCATCCCGGACGCGCCGCGCCGCGCGCGCTCGCGCCCGCACGAGTTCAGCGGCGGCATGCGGCAGCGCGCGCTCATCGCCATGGCACTGGCATGCGAGCCCCGGCTGCTGATCGCCGACGAGCCCACGACCGCCCTCGACGTCACCGTCCAGGCGCAGATCCTCGACCTCCTGCACGAACTGCGCCGCGAGACCGGCATGGGCCTGCTGCTCGTCACGCACGACCTGGGGGTCGTCGCGGGCAGCGTCGACCAGGTGCTGGTCATGAAGGACGGACGCGCCGTGGAACGCGGCCCGGTCGGCGAGGTGCTGGGCGCGCCGGAACAGGCGTACACCCGCGACCTGGTGGCGGCGGTGCCGCGGGTGGAGAACGCCCGCACGCCCGCGCCGGACGCGGGCGGTGGGCAGATCCTGCTGGAGGCCACCGGCCTGCGCCGGGAGTTCGGCCGGCGCGGCGCCCGCTTCGCGGCCGTCGACGACGTCTCGCTCACGGTGCGCGCGGGCGAAACCCTCGGCGTCGTCGGCGAGTCCGGCAGCGGCAAGACCACCCTCGGCCGCATGCTCGTCGGCCTGCTGGAGCCCACCGGCGGCGAGATCCGGCGCGAGGGCGGCAGGACCGGGCTGCAGATGGTCTTCCAGGACCCGGTCTCCTCGCTCAACCCGCGGCGCAGCATCGGCGAGTCCATCGCCGACCCGCTGCGCACGGCCGGCGTCCTCGACGACGCGGGCGTGGTGGCCCGGGTGCGCGAACTGCTGGAACGGGTCGGGCTCGACCCCGCCTGGTACCACCGCTACCCGCACGAGTTCAGCGGCGGGCAGCGGCAGCGGGTCGGCATCGCGCGGGCCCTGGCGCCCGAGCCCCGGCTGATCGTCTGCGACGAGCCCGTCTCGGCGCTGGACGTCACCACGCAGGCCCAGGTCGTCGCCCTGCTCGGGGAGTTGCAGCGCGAGCTGGGTATCGCGCTGGTCTTCATCGCCCACGACCTCGCCGTCGTGCGCCAGGTCAGCGACCGCGTCGCCGTCATGCACGCCGGACGCATCGTGGAGCACGGACCCGCCGACCAGGTCTACGACGCCCCCGGGCACCCGTACACCCGGGGCCTGCTGGCGGCCGTACCGGTGCTGGACCCCGCCGCCGCGGCGGCGCGTCGCACGGAGCGCGCCCGCGTGGCGTGATCCGCGCGCCCCTGGGGCAGGATGGGCGCGGCCCGCGCGACGTGCGCGGGCCGGGGGGCGAGGGGAGCGCACAGGTGCGGCGGCGGGCGTTCATGTTGGGGGGCGCGGTCGCGACAGCGGCCGCGCTCGGCGGGGGCATGGTGGGGGTGGCCGAGGACGCGCTGCCCGAAAGCGCCGCGTTCCGCAGGCAATTGGGCTGGACCGGCCCGGACGGCGTCGTCCCCGACGTGCCGGAAGGGCGGGTCACCCGGCGCCGGGTGACCTCGCGGGCCACCCGCAGCCGTCCGGAGCTGGTGACCGTCGACCCGCACGGCATCCCCGCCGGCCAGGCGGACCGGCTGCCGGTCTGCCTGCTGCTGCACGGCCGGGGCTCGTCGGCGTACGGCCTGGTGGAGCTGGGGATGGCCCGCTTCCTGACGCAGGCGGTGCAGGACGGCGTCCCGCCCTGCCGCCTGGTCGCCGTCGACGGGGGCCAGGCCTCGTACTGGCAGGGATCGGGCGGCGTGGACCCGCAGCGCATGCTGCTGCGGGAACTGCCCGGATGGCTCGGCGGCCGGGCCCCGCGCGCCGTGCTCGGCATATCCATGGGCGGCTTCGGCGCGCTGCGCTACGCCCGCTCCCGCGCCGTCGACGCCGTGGCGGTGCTGAGCCCGGCGCTGTTCCGCACCTGGACCGACGCCCGGACGGTCGGGGTGTTCCGCGGGCAGATCGACTGGCAGGCGGACGAACCACTGCGCCACACCGGGCAGTTGAAGGTCAAGGGCGACCGCGTCGGAGTGTGGTGCGGCCGCGAGGACCCGTTCCACGACGCCGCACGGGAGTTCGCGGACGCCGTGCACCCGGCGGTGGCCGCCTTCGACCACGGCGCACACGACGACGGCTACTGGCGCCGGGTCGCGCCCGACGCACTCCGCTTCGTCGGCGAACGCCTACTCGGTAAAAACGCGTAACGCTTGCGAAAGTTACGCCTCTTCACCCCTTTCGGTGGCACGGCGGACAACCGTCCGTCGTGCCGGCACATCACCGGCATACGGTCATCGCGCCCGAGAAGACCGGTGCCGAGAGGGGGCAGACGTGCGGATCGCATTACTCACCGAGGGTGGTTATCCGTATGCGCGGGGCGAGGGGAGTGCCTGGGTCGACCGCCTCGTGCGCGGGCTCGACGCCCACGAGTTCGCGGTGTACACGCTCGGCCGCAGCGAACGCGCCGACGCCTCCGGGCTGCTGGAGCTGCCGCCGCAGGTGACCGCCGTGCGCACCCTGCCGCTGTGGGGCCCCGCCCCCCGGCCCGAGACCGCCGGGACGAAGGCGCGCAGGCGCCGCTCCCTGGTGCTTGAGCACTACCGGGACCTGGCCGGGACGCTCGCCGGCGACGTCGGCGCCAACGGCGTGGCGGACCGTTTCGCCTCCGCCCTCTACGGACTGGCCGACCTCGCCCGTGAGGACGGCGGCGTCCCCGCGCTGCTCCGCTCCGAACTCGCCCTGCGCGTCCTGGAGGACGCCTGCCGCGCGCCCGGTGCACGCCCCCTGGTGGCCGACGCGGGCGTGGGCGACCTGATGGCCGTCGCCGACCAGCTGGAGCGCGCGTTGCGCCCGCTGAGTGCCCCCTGGTACGACGAGTTCGGCGACGCCCTGGCCGCCGCCGACCTCGCCCACGCCGTGACCGGCGGCACCGCGCTGCTGCCCGCCCTCGTGGCCAAACGGTTCTTCGGAACGCCCCTGCTGATCACCGAGTACGGCGTCCGCCTGCGCGAGACACTGCTCGCCCACCGCGCCGCCGGACTCCCCGCCCCCGTACGGGCCCTGCTCGCCGCCTTCCACCGCCGCCTGGCCGGCGAGGCCTACCGCAAGGCCGCCCTCGTCACCCCCGGCAACGCCCACGCCCGGCGCTGGCAGGAGCACTGCGGCGCCGACCGCGAGCGCGTCCGCACCGTCCACCCCGGCTACCAGGGCGCCGTTCCCGGCCCCGTGGACACCGGCGGCGGCGATCCCGCGCTGGTGTGGGTGGGCCGGATCGAGCCCGGCAAGGACCTGATCGCCCTGCTGCACGCCTTCGGCGAGGTCCGCCGCGCCGAACCCGGCGCCCGGCTGCGCATCATCCGGGCCGCCGACGCCGATCCCGGCTACCTGCACCACTGCCGCGCCCTGGCCGCCCAGCTCTTCCCCGACGAGGCCGCGAACGCGGTGACCGTCGGCGAGAGCCCCGTGACCTTCGAGGAACTCGGCGCGCCGGGCACCCCCGGGCTCGCGGACGCCTACGCGGCCGGCGACGTGGTGGTGCTCTCCAGCATCGTGGAGGGCTTCCCGCTCTCCCTCGTCGAGGCCATGTTCTGCGGCCGGGCCACCGTCTCCACCGACGTCGGCGCCGTCCGCGAGGTCATCGGCGGCACCGGCCTGGTCGTCCCGCCCCGCAACCCCCGGGCACTCGCCGAGGCGTGCGTCACCCTGCTGCGCGACCCCGAACGACGCCGGCGGCTCGGCGCGGCGGCCCGCGAACGCGCCCTGGAACTCTTCACCGTCGAGCAGAACATCGCCGCCTTCCGGGAGATCTACCTCGACCTCGTCGCCCACGCCCCCGGCCGCGACGGGCCCCTGCGGGACGAGGACGGCGCGCCCGTGCCCTTCGGCCGGCCCGCCGAGGCGCACGTCCCCGGCCGCTGGACGGCCACCCCCACCTGGGCGCGCCGGCGCGAGCCCGCGTTCGCCGGCACCGAGAGGCAGGACCAGGCATGAGCCGCGCGCCGCAGGAGCAGTGGCACGACCGGCCCGCCGCCCCGGCGGCCGGCGCGTCCTGGGGCGAGCCGCCGCCCCCGGCCCCCGCCGATCCGGCCGCCCGCAAGGGCGGCACCCCGCCGCGCAAGCACGGACCCGCCGACCCCGTCCGCGGACTGATGCACCGTCACCACCGACTGTGCGCCGAAGCGGTGGACCCGCTGGAGATCGTCGCCGGACTGGAGGCGCAGGGCGTCACCGACCGGGTCGCGGGCTCGTTCCGCCATCGTGACGTCTTCACCCTCGCCGAGGAGCTGTACGCCCGGGTGCCCCGGGCCGATCAGCCGGAACCGGCCGCCGAGCCACCCGTACGGCCCCCGGTGCTGCTGACCCTCGCCCCCGGCCTGGTGTGCGCGGCGACCACCTGGGCGCTGCACGCCCTGCACTCGCTCGCGGTCGTCGCCGTCGCGGGCCCGCTGCTGCTGGCCGCGCTCTTCGCCGCGCTGCGCACCGGGCCGCTGCGCACCCCCTACGGCAACGGCGCCGGCGGCACCCTGTGGGCCTGCTGGCTGCTGGGGTTCGCCGCCTTCGCCGAGGGCGTCCGGCAGCCGGCCGCGGGGGCCGTCACGACCGCGCTGGCGCTGTCGCTCGCCCCCGCCGCCTGGTGCGCGCACCGCTTCGCCGTACGCGCCCGGGGCCATCTGCTGCGCAGCCGCAGCCTGGAGGAGTTCGGGGCCGCGGTGCGCCCGCTGCTCCTCGGCACCCTGGCACTCCACCTGACCGCGGTCACGGCCCTGCTGTGCGCCGCCCGCGCCGTCGTCGGCGCCCCCTTCACCCCCGCCGCCCTCGCCGGGCCCGCGGCGCTGGCCCTGCTGCTGTTCACCGGCCGCCTGCTGGCGATCCACGGCTACCCCGACGCCGGCGCGGTCGCCACCGGCCTGGCCTGCGCCGCCGAGGCCGTGGGCCTGGCCGCGGTCCCGCTCGGCCGGCTGTCCCTGGCCCCCGCCGCGGTCGCCGCCGTCGCGTGCGCCGCGGCGGCCCCGGCGCTGGCGGCCTACGCGCTGTCCGCGCTGTCCCGGGCCTCGGCCCACACCTTCGCGGCGGCACCCGCGATGACCCGCCCCGCCCCGCGAGGCACGAAGAAGCAGTCAAGGAGCAACTGACGATGAACCACCGACCCCCGATCCCAGCGCACGCCCGGCGGAGGCACGCGCGATGAGAGTCCTCCTGCTCGGGGCCGACGGATTCGTCGGCCGTCATGTGGCGGAACGGCTGCTCGCCGACCCCGCCGTGCAGCTCACCGCGCTGGGCCGCAGCGACGACGCGGACGTGCGCTTCGACCTGTCGTCGGGGAGCCCGGGGGCGCTCGCCCGCTTCATGGACGCGGTGCACCCCGGCGTCGTCGTCAACTGCGCGGGCGCGATCCGGGGCGGCGCCCGCGAACTGACCCGGCACAACACGATCGCGGTGGCCACGGTCTGCGAGGCCATGCGCCGCAGCGCCACCTCGGCGCGGCTGGTGCAGGTCGGGTGCGCCGCCGAGTACGGGCCCTCGCCCGCCGGCAGCTCCACCGCCGAGGACGCGGTGCCCCGGCCGGGCGGCCCGTACGGGGTCAGCAAACTCGCCGCGTCCGAACTGGTGCTGGGGTCCGGTCTGGACGCCGTCGTCCTGCGGGTGTTCACCCCCGTGGGCCCGGGCACCCCCGCCGCGTCGCCCATCGGCCGCCTCGCGGAGGCGCTGCGCCGGGCGATGCAGACCGGCGACGGGGAGCTCAAGCTCACCGGGCTGGGCGTGCAGCGCGACTTCGTGGACGTCCGCGACGTGGCCCGTGCCGTGCACGCCGCCTCGCTGTCCGCCGCGCAGGGCATGGTCAACATCGGCACCGGCCGCGCGGTCCCGCTGCGCGACGTCGCCGCGGGCCTGGCGGCCGCGGCGGGCTACACCGGCGCGCTGCACGAGGTCGAGGAGCCGCAGATCGCCGGCGGCGGCCCGCCGCACTACCCCGACGGCTGCGGGGCCTGGCAGCAGGCCGACGTCCGCACCGCGCGCGACCGCCTGGGCTGGCGGCCCAGGATCGCCCTCGAGGAATCACTCGCCGACGTCTGGATGGAGGCGGCATGCCGGGTCTGACCTCGGCCGGAACTCGCCGGCCGATCGGCCGCTGCGACGGGCTCGGCTTCGGCGTGCCCGCGTACGCGCACCCGCTGGTCGCGCCCACGGAGTGGGCCGAACTGGCCCGCCCCGAGGCACCGCTGCACTGGGTGGTCGTCAACGTCTCCCGGGGGCCCGGCAGCCGCGTGGACCCCCTGTACACCGACGCGGCCGTGCGGCTGCGGGACGCGGCCGTACCCGTCCTCGGCTACCTGGACGCACGGCACGGGGCCCGCCCCTTCGGGCAGCTCGTCGCCGACGCGCACCGCTTCCTGGACTGGTACCGGGTCGAGGGCTTCTACGTCGACCGGGCCCCGACGACCTCCGCCGAGCTCCAGGACTGCCGGCGGCTGATCACCACGCTGCGCGCCCTGCTCGCGGTCGAGGGCGGCAGCCGCGGCCATGTGGTCCTCGGCCACGGCAGCCACCCCTACGAGGGCTACGCCGAGATCGCCGACCAGCTCGTCACGTTCGCCGGGCCCTGGACCCAGTACCGCTGGTCTGAGGCACCGGAGTGGACCGCGGCCCACCCGCCCGAGCGCTTCTGCCACCTCGTGCACGGCGTCCCCGCCCCGCACCTGGAGAACGCCATGCGGATCGCCCGCTGGCAGGGCGCCGCCACCGTCTACTTCACCGACCGCACCGACCACGCGGCCTGGGAGGGGCTGCCCGCGTACTGGGCCGAGGCGTCGCGGCTGCTGCAGAGCCAGCCGCCGCCCAGTATGTGACCGGATCGCGTCTCGGTCCTCGGGACGGCGGTCTTGGAATGAAGACGGGCGTGGCAGTGTTACGGGTAGAACCACCCGTAGTGATCGATCGACAAACGGAGTCCCCGTGTCGCTGCCACCCCTGGTCGAGCCGGCCGCCGAGCTCACCGTCGACGAGGTCCGCAGGTACTCCCGCCACCTGATCATCCCCGACGTCGGGATGGACGGGCAGAAGCGGCTGAAGAACGCCAAGGTGCTCTGCGTCGGCGCCGGCGGGCTCGGCTCGCCGGCCCTGATGTACCTCGCCGCCGCCGGTGTCGGCACGCTCGGCATCGTGGAGTTCGACGAGGTCGACGAGTCCAACCTGCAGCGCCAGATCATCCACAGCCAGGCCGACATCGGCCGCTCCAAGGCGGAGTCCGCCCGCGACAGCGTCAAGGGCATCAACCCGTACGTCGACGTGATCCTTCACGAGGAGCGGCTCGAGGCCGACAACGTGATGGAGATCTTCAGCCAGTACGACCTGATCGTCGACGGCACGGACAACTTCGCGACCCGCTACCTGGTCAACGACGCCTGCGTGCTGCTGAACAAGCCGTACGTCTGGGGCTCCATCTACCGCTTCGACGGCCAGGCCTCGGTCTTCTGGTCCGAGCACGGCCCCTGCTACCGCTGCCTCTACCCGGAGCCCCCGCCGCCGGGCATGGTCCCCTCCTGCGCCGAGGGCGGCGTGCTGGGCGTGCTGTGCGCGTCCATCGGCTCCATCCAGGTCACCGAGGCCATCAAGGTCCTCACCGGCACCGGCGAGCCCCTGGTCGGCCGGCTGATGATCTACGACGCCCTGGAGATGCAGTACCGCCAGGTCAAGGTCCGCAAGGACCCCGACTGCGCGGTCTGCGGCGAGAACCCCACCGTCACCGAACTCATCGACTACGAGGCCTTCTGCGGCGTCGTCTCCGAGGAGGCACAGGCGGCGGCCATGGGGTCCACGATCACTCCCAAGCAGCTCAAGGAGTGGATCGACGACGGCGAGAACATCGACATCATCGACGTCCGCGAGCCGAACGAGTACGAGATCGTCTCCATCCCGGGCGCCCGTCTGATCCCCAAGAACGAGTTCCTGATGGGCAACGCCCTCCAGGACCTGCCCCAGGACAAGAAGATCGTCCTGCACTGCAAGACCGGCGTCCGCTCCGCCGAGGTCCTCGCCGTCCTGAAGTCCGCGGGCTTCGCCGACGCGGTCCACGTCGGCGGCGGCGTCATCGGCTGGGTCAACACGATCGAGCCGGAGAAGCCCGTCTATTAAGCCCCACTTCGCTGAAGTGGGGCTCACGACCCGAATAGCCGGCTGACCAGCGTTGACGCCCTCACTGGTGGTCAACGCTGGTCAGCGCAGGTTTACCTTCCACGGCCCGGAGACGGCCCCGCCGTTGCGCTCAACGTGGCGACACACGCTTCACAAGTTCGATCGCGGTCTCGTTCCGCCTGCAGAAGTCCGCCGTCATCAGCGACATCAGCTCGTCCTGATCGCTCGGGGAGGCAAGGGGCAGGCTATACGCGGGAGTTGGGGACTTGCTTCCAGCCGTCGATCGACTTGGTCACGAACAACGCTCGATAGACCTCGCGGGTCCACACCGTGGCGCCCTCACCGTACTCGGGGAGTTCCTCGAACGCTTCTTCTTCCGAGTCGTAGTTGTACTTCCGGCCCTTCGCGTCCTTGATCATCCACTCTCTGTCGGGCAGCCCTGCGAGTCCCATAGCCACGAAGATTTTCCTCCCCAATCGTCTGGGCAAGATCGTAGCGGCCGCGGCCGCCGCCTCGACGGCAGCCGCTGGATCATTGGCCCATGGCATCGGCGCAGCCTCGGTGCGGTCTCCATACGAGGTCCGCAGCAGTGAATGCCGCACTCCCGGTGAACCCGCGCGTGGCTAGGAGTCGCTGAACCAGGAGCCGATCGAGTTCCACTGGAAGGCATCCCGCCAGGCGATCCCGCCCGCCTCCCAGCCCGCCAGAGCCGCGACGACCTTGTCCGCTGAGACTGTCCGTGTCTGGTAGTGCTCGGCAGGACTGCGATCACGGTATTCGAGTTCGTAGGTGCCGTCGGGCCGAAGCCAGACCTGGGCGAAGCAGTCCGCCTCCACGGCACACCCCAACACGATGACGCCGTCACGGGGAAGGCTCAACACCGCGGCTTCCAGTCTCGCGCCGCGTGGGCAGTGCTGCTCGGGGCGGTGGCCCGGGTGCACGGGGAGGTCTGTGGCTGGGGGATCCTCCCCGACGGGCGCGGCGAGCGGCAGTCCGCAGGCATCGACCAGCTCGAAGAAAACGTCTTCCACGAACGGGTCCGCCCTCTTGGCCAAGACCGCACGCAGTGCTTCCCGATCCGCGGTGAACCCGCCCTCGGCCGCCCAAAGGGCTATCTGCTCGGCTGCCTTGGGCACGTTCGCGAGCAACAAGCGGACCCTCCTGCCCTGGTCGGTCTCCCCCCGTGGTGCCTCATCCTCCGAATGCGGCGGCACCGTCACCTCGTAGTCGGCAGCCATGACCGGATCAAGGAAGGTCGCCCAGGCCACCCCGGACGGGGTGAGACCGCGGACGTAGCAGACATCGCTGTCCATGACGCTTGCGATCATGACCGGCGAGCCGGTCGCCGCGACCAGCCGGTGCAGCCACCGGTCGTCGTCGTTCTCCGGCAGACAGTCGTTCACCTGCAGTGTCTGCCAGCCACCGGGGCGCGGCCGGCACTCGTGGAAGTAATCGGCCTGCTCCTCGATGCACCACTCCGGGTCATCGAATACCGGCAGGTCCCGCAACGAGGAATCGCTGCGCGCCAGAACGAAATCGCCCGAGTAACCCATGTTTCCTCCCCAGAGACTGCCGCGATGCTAGGCGGATCCGGCGGGAGGGTCGATGAGGAGTGCCGGGCGGGCTCAGGACAAGGGGGGAAGGATCTTCGCCGTCGCAGGCTTGGTGATCCGGGGTCTGACGCCGTAGTCCTCCCACGTCGTGGTGAAGTCGTCCTTCCCGACGTGGCTTTCGGTCCGCAGCGGCACCGGCTCACCGGTGGTGGCGAGATACACGGTGCTCCTCGCACTGCCCTGCGTGGCTTTCAGTGCCAGGACCGGCCGCCCGTTCACGCGGGTCTCGGCACCCTTGATCAGGGTGAAGTGCTGCTGCTTCATGGCGAAGAAGCGCGGATGGCATGCTCCGCTGGTGTACCGGGCCAGTTTTCCGGCGTATCCGGGCGAGTCCAGCTCCACCGGCAGGTATCGCCCCGGCTCCACCGGGGTGCCCGTGCGGTCGGCCAGCTTCGCGCTGCGCCGCTGGGGGGTGATCCAGGTCTGTGCGCCGAGAGTGGTGAAGTGCCAGGCGAAGCCGTCCTCGTCGGTGAGCAGGCCCGTGCAGTTGTCGCCGCCGTGCAGCGCCTGGACGTCGCTGATCCGGCGACCGCCCAGCGCCTGCACGAAGTGCACCGACGTCGCGTCCAGCGCGCTGTCCACGCGGGTGAGGATGCGGTCCACCGACTGCCCCTCGATACCGTTGGGCTCAGCGCTCGGGCTGTCGCCGTGCGACGAGCAGCCGGCCGCCATCGCGAGGGCGGCCAGCCCGAATCCGAGCCCGCACAACACCCTTGTGCCGCGCCCCCACCCCGTCAAAGCCCCCACCATCCCCATGAGTCCCGTGCGACCTTCGCAGAGACTACAAGAGCGTCCGTGGGGAAGATCGCGTAGCCGGATGCCGTCCGACCTGGCGGGACGCTGACCGGTTCACCGCGGGACCGCGGAGCCTCGGCCCTACGCCCCGCGCAGGCCCAGGTTGGCGCCGTCGCGGAGGTCGGGGAAGCCCTGGGCGATGACGGCCGCGGGGGCGAGGCAGGCATGACGGGTGGCGGCCGGGGCCGGGTCGCCGGCGCAGCCGAGCCGTTCGTACGAGGCGACGGCGGTACGGAGCTTCTGCGCCACCGTGCGCAGCGTGGCGAAACCGCGCTGCCCCTCGATCTGCTCCAGGGCGAACGACGCGTCGGCTCCCGCGGCCCGCGCCGCGAGGCCGCAGTCGGCGGCGAACATCCGGGCCGAGGAGGTCGAGCAGGGCGATCCCGTGCCGGAGCCGAACCGGGCCTCGTTCGCGCCGAGGCGGGCCTCCAGTGCCGACTTCACGCGCTCAGCGGTGATCGCCGTCCCCGGCGCCGACGGGGAGGCACTCGGCGTGGCCGCCCGGTCGACGGGTCGGCCGCTGCACCCCGTCAGCAGAGCCAGTGTCAGGAGCACGGTCGCGCCCACTGCGGCGGGCACGGACGTCGGATGCCGCTTCACCAGGTCTTCTCCCCAACCCTGTTCATGGACGCGTCACCCTATCCGCTCGGGCCGCGACGGCCCACACCGTCGCGGCCCGATCCCGATCCCGCGCCCGCGTCAGCGGCCCGCGGTCAGCGCCTCCAGCGATCCGCGGTGCAGGACGAGCTCGTCCGGGTCGGCCGGCAGCTCGCGTTCCCCGGCGGCCACCTGCCGGTAGCCCTCGTCCAGCATCAGCACGGCGTGCCGCACGGCCGCGTACAGCGTGTGGAACTCCGGGTCGCGGGGGGTGTGCCCGGTCAGTTCCGCGTAGATCCCCGCGATCCGGCCGCCGTCCAGGAAGCCGGGCAGACCGGGGAAGCCGGAGGCGGTCGCGAGTTCCTGGAAGCAGCGGTGCCGGTGCACCAGCCAGGCCAGGTCCAGTTCGCGGGGCCCGGCGCCGCTCATCTGCCAGTCCAGTACGGCCGCGGGCGCGAAGTCGGCGTCGTAGACGATGTTGCCGATGTGGGCGTCGCCCCAGCTCAGCACGGACGGCCCGGGGTCGGCGGGCCAGATGTCCGCCAGCCGGGCGAAGGCCCGCTCGATCACGGGGGAGGGGGCCCGTCCCTCGACGACCCGGGCGTAGAAGGCGCGTTGCGCCTCGACGTGCTCCCGCAGCCCGCCCTCCGCCGGCACCGAGTGGATCTGCGCGAGCACGTCCACCGTGGCGCGTTCCAGCCGTGCCCGTTCCTCCTCCGTGGCGTCGAAGAGCCAGTTGGAGCCGTAGGTGTAGGGCATGACGTCCGGCGGGACGCGCCCGTCGACCCGCTCCATGACGAAGAACGGCGCGCCCAGGGGCTCCGGGTCGGGCTCCAGCCAGAGCAGCTCGGGGACGGGGACGCGGGTGCGTGCCGCGACGGTCTGGAGGGTGCGGTACTGGGCGGCCATGTCGTACGACGGCAGGGCCGCGGACGCCTCGGGGTCCGCCGCCAGCCGCAGCACGCAGGGCCGGACCCGCTGCCGAGCGGTGCCGGCGGGGTGCGGGACGGCGAGGTCGAACAGGACGGTCTCGCCCGACGGGCCGACGGCGGCGGGCACGCGCACGTTCCGGCAGCGGGCGCCGGGGTGCTTGGCGTTCAGCCAGTGATCGAGTTGGCGGCACAGCAGTTCGGGGTCACGGGTGGTCGTGCGCACCGTGGTCACAGGGCCTCCTTGCCGGTGGAACCGCTGGGGGTGTGGCGGCCGATGCTGCCGAGCTCAAAGATGCCGTAGCCGACCCGGCCGTCCCGGGCGCAACGCGCGGCATGATCGGTGACTCCCTCCCCGGTCGGACGCACGACGGCCGGCCCGGCCGGTTCGCGCGCCGGTGGGTTGTGCGGGTTGTGCGCAGGCAGCTGACTGATGATGCGTCAGAGTTCCCGTGACGGGAAGAGGGCCGTCAGGTCCCGGATGTGTCGGACGTGGCGTCACCGGGCTTGCTGCGGGCCCGGCTCGGCTGCACGCGCAGCGGCTCGCCCGGCATCTTCGGGTGGTCCGGCGGGTACGGCATGTCCCCGAGCCCGCGGTCGCTCTCGTCGCGATCGGCCAGTTCCAGCACCGCGTCCAGGCGGAAGGCCTGCCCCTCCATGTCCGCGTGGACGTCGCCCTCCTCGGCGTACCGCACCGGCATGCTGGCCAGGTCGAAGTCGCGGGGGTGGGCGTCGGGCAGCTCGTCCCAGCGCAGCGGCGCGGAGACCGGGGCGCCGGGCCGGGGCCGGACGGAGTACGCGGAGGCGATGGTGCGGTCGCGCGCGGTCTGGTTGTAGTCGACGAAGATCTTCTCGCCGCGCTCCTCCTTCCACCACGCGCTCGTCACCTGCTCGGGCATCCGGCGTTCCATCTCCCGCGCGATGGCGATCGCCGCCCGCCGCACCCCGGTGAACGTCCACTCCGGCGCGATCGGCACGAAGACGTGCACCCCGCGCCCGCCGGAGGTCTTGGGCCAGCCGCGCAGCCCCAGCTCCTCCAGCAGCCCGCGCAGCTCGCGGGCGACCCGGACCGCGTCGGCGAAGTCCGTGCCGGGCTGCGGGTCGAGGTCGATGCGCAGCTCGTCGGGGTGGTCGAGATCGCCGCGGCGGACCGGCCACGGGTGGAAGGTGAGGCAGCCGAGGTTGGCGGCCCACAGGACGGCGGCGGCCTCGGTGGGGCAGATCTCGTCCGCGTACCGGCCGGAGGGGAAGCGGATGCGGCCCGTGGGGATCCAGTCGGGCGTGTTCTTGGGCGCGCGCTTCTGGAAGAACGACTCGCCGCCGATGCCGTCCGGGTAGCGCTCCATGGTCGTCGGCCGGTCGCGCAGCGCGCGCAGGATGCCGTCGCCGACGGTGAGGTAGTAGCGGGCCACGTCCAATTTGGTGAACCCGGATTCGGGGAAGTACACCTTGCCCGGGTTCGAGAGCCGGACCGTCCGTTCGCCGACGGTCAGCTCGACAGCCTCGCCCATGCCGCCACCGCCTCTCCCATGCGCACACCGTAGGCCCGACGGGCGTGCACCGCCTGTCGGGCGGACAATCGCGGCATGGACCTCCCGGTGATGCCGCCCGTGAAGCCGATGCTCGCCAAATCGGCGCCCGCGATCCCGCCCGGCATGCTCTACGAGGGCAAGTGGGACGGCTTCCGTGCCATCGTCTTCCGCGACGGCGCCGAGGTCGAGATCGGCAGCCGCACCGGCAAACCCCTGACCCGCTACTTCCCCGAGGTCGTCGAGGCGGTGCGGGCCGCGCTGCCGGCGCGCTGCGTCGTCGACGGGGAGATCGTCATCGCCCGGGACGGCCGGCTGGACTTCGACGCGCTGCTGGAGCGCATCCACCCCGCGGACTCCCGGGTGCGGCAGCTCGCCGAGCGCACCCCGGCCTCCCTCGTCGCCTTCGACCTGCTGGCGCTCGGCGACCGCTCGCTGATGACGGACCCGCAGAGCTGGCGCCGCCAGGCGCTTGTGGACGCGCTCGGCCCGGTGCGGCCGCCGGTGCACGTGGCGCCCTCCACGACCGACATCGACCTGGCCCGGCAGTGGTTCGAGCAGTTCGAGGGCGCCGGGCTGGACGGTGTCGTCGCCAAGCCCCCGGACGTCGGCTACCGTCCGGACGAACGCGTCATGATCAAGGTCAAGCACGAGCGCACCGCGGACTGCGTCCTGGCGGGCTTCCGCTGGCACAAGTCCGGCCCCGTCGTCGGCTCCCTGCTGCTCGGCCTGTACGACGCCGCCGGGCGGCTCCAGCACGTCGGTGTCAGCGCGTCCTTCCCGATGCGCCGCCGCGAGGAACTGGCGGTGGAACTGGAGCCGCTGCGCATGACGGGCGTCGAGGGGCATCCGTGGGCCGAGTGGGCGGAGGCCGAGCCGGGCGGCCGGATGCCCGGCGCCCAGAGCCGCTGGAGCGCGGGCAAGAACCTCTCCTGGGTCCCGCTGCGCCCCGAACGCGTCCTGGAGGTCGCCTACGACCACATGCAGGGCGACCGCTTCCGGCACACCGCCCAGTTCCGCCGCTGGCGCCCGGACCGCGACCCGGCCGACTGCACGTACGCACAACTGGAGGAACCGGTGGGCTACGACCTGGCGGACATCCTCGGCTAACGCGCCGGGCGGTGGGGCCCGGTCAGCCCAGGGGGCCGCGCACCGGGACCAGCCGCAGCTCCGTCGGCGGCCGCAGCAGGGCGCCGGCCGGCAGCGGCGCGGGCGGGGCCGCCCGGTGGGCGTCTGCGTCGGCGTGGGCGGAGAACCACACGACGACGTCCTCGCCGGTGCGCACGGGCAGCGCGGGGAAGCCGTTCTCGGCGTGCTCGGTGCGGTGCACCGCGAGGGCGGACGGCGGGGCCGTGAACCCGGCCGGATCGGCCGGGTGGCAGATCGTCGCGACGACCAGCCCCGCGTCGTCCGGTACGCGGTAGCCGGGGCCGCGCAGCAGCAGGACGTCGTCCGAGTCGACCATGGTGGCGTTGGCCTCGGTGCGGTGCGCCCGCCAGACCGGGCCGCCGTAGAAGGCCTGGAGGGCCCGGGTCCTGGCCGCCATGTCCGGGAAGGCGCGCATCCACACGAAGCGGTCCGGGGCGTCCAGGTCGCGGAAGCGCCCGCCGACGCGGATGCCCGCGGCCTCCTGGCCGGTGACGAACTCCCGCTCGAAGAGCGGGAGAAGGGTGCCGAGTCCGCCCGGGTGCAGCGTGTACTGGCGCAGTTCGACGATGTGCGAGATCTCCATGGCGGCACCGTAGGGGCGGCCCACTGACACTTTCTGTCAGTGGGCCGGGTTCACAACGCCTGCCGTCGGGTGAGCTGCGTGAACGCCAGCCAGCCGGGCAGCACCGGCAGCCAGAAGGTCAGCACGCGGAACAGCAGGACCGCCGAGGTCGCCGTCGCGGAGTCCAGCCGCCCGATGGTCGTCAGGCCCGCGATCAGCGCGCCCTCGACCGCCCCGAGGCCGCCGGGGGTCGGCGCGGCCGAGCCCAGTGCGTTGCCGGCCAGGAAGATCACGGCGACCGCCGCGAAGTTCACCTCGCCGTGGAAGGTCCGGACGCTGGCGTCCAGGCACAGCACGAAGAAGAGCGTCAGCAGCAGCGTGCCGCCGATGCCCGTGGTGAGCTTCAGCGGCTGCTGGAGGACGTCCAGCATGCGCGGCACCACACCGGCGAACAGCGCCCTGATCCGTGTGGACGCGAAGCGCCGCAGCGACGGGACCGCGGTGACGATCAGGAAGAGCACCCCGACGGTCAGCACGCCGGCCATCACCGTCCGGGACGGTGACAGGGACGGGGTCTTCTCGGTGCCGGTGATGTAGCCGAAGACCGCCAGCAGCATGATGTGCGAGCCGAGGCCGATCAGCTGCGAGGCGCCGACACTGGCCACCGCCAGCCCCGGCCGCACCCCGGACTTCTGCAGGTAGCGGGTGTTGAGCGCCACACCGCCGATGGCGGCGGGCGCGACCAGCTTCACGAACGATCCCGCGATCTGGGCCAGCGTCGTCCGCAGGAACGACAGTTTCTCCGGCACGAAGCCGGACAGCGCCATCGCCGCCGCGACATAGCTCGCCGCGGACGCGAGCACCGCGACGATGATCCAGCCCCAGTTCGCCTCGGCCAGCAGGGTCGCCGGGTCGATGCTGCTGATCTGGGAGAGCAGGAAGTACGCGGCGAAGGCGCCGGCGATGATGCTCACCAGGGTGCGCGGCCGCACCCGCTCCAGCCGCACCGGCTCCACCGGGGCCTGCGGACGGATCAGCAGCACCTGGTGCCGGATACGCGTGAGCAGGTCTTCCTCGCGGGCCTCTTCCAGCGCGTCCTCCAGGGCCTTCTTCTCGGCCCGCCGCGCCGCCTTGGTCTCCTTGGCGGTCTCCTTGGCCCGACCGGCCTGATCGGCCTGGTCGGATTCGGCTCCCGCTTCCCCGGTGGCCATCCGCCGCGCCCTGGAGGCGGCGAGCACCGCATCGCGCTCGCGCTGCGCCCGCTCCCGGGCGAGCTGCTTGAGCGTCGCACGGGTGGTGCGGCTCAGCGCGATGGGCTGCAGCAGGGGCAGCGAGTCGGCGACCGCGTCGGGGCCCAGGACGGCCACGGCGGAGGCCACCGAGCGCTCCGGGCCGACGCGCAGCGCCAAGGTGGTCAGCAACTGCGCCACGTCCATGCGGAGCACGAGGTCGCCGGCCGCGATCTCCCCGCCGCGCAGATCGGTCAGGAAGACCTTGCCGGAACGATCCATCTGCAAGGACTCGCCGACCAGCCTGCGGTGCGCGATACGCCGCGACTGGAGCGACCGCACCTGCTCCCACGCGCCGCGCAGCAGCCCGTCGGTGATCTCCGCGTCGGGCAGGGCGTCCAGCGAGCGGCCGCCCATGTGCTCGTAGACCAGCATCACCGCGTCCGGGCCGAGCTCCGACGTGGCGATCAGCCGGGGGGCGTTCGCCCCGGCGGAGATGGCGGCGTAGGCGAGCAGCGCCTCCTGCTCCAGCGCCTGGCGCAGCGACTGGAGGCTGCGGCGCTGGGTGATGCCGCGCAGCTGGAGCCGGCGCCACATGCGGTAGAAGAAGCCGTGCGCCTGCTGCTCGCGGTCCACCACGGTGACGTCCAGCAGCGGGCCGTCCTCCAGCGTCACCAGGTAGCGGCGGCCGCGCTCCGACTCCGGGGAGTCCGGGAACTCGTCCTCCGCCCGCACCGCCGTCTGCGGCGCGAAACCGACCCGGCGCAGGCCCGCCAGCAGGTTCTGGCCCGTCGGACGCACATTGGGCGAGCCGACGCCGTAGAGCGTGCCGTAGGCCACCGTCCAGCCGATCAGCACGGTGACGACGATCGAGAACGGCGTGGTGTAGCCGCCCATCAGTACGGCGAAGGAGTCCAGGAACAGCACCGACCACAGCGCCACCCGCCAGCGTGGGCGGCGCGCCATGCCGACCGCGGTCATGTAGGCGATGACCGGCGCGAGATAGCCGTGGACCGGGTCGGTCAGACCGCCGCCCGGCGCGTCCCGGGTCAGCGCGTCCCGGATCGCGGCCGGCGCCGCGTCCGAGACCCACAGGTCGGTGGCGAGGGAGACGCCGTGCGCGAGGACGGCCGCGAGCACACCGTCGGCGATGCGCAGCCCGTCCCGCTTGATCAGCCGTTCCACGGCGAACGCCACGGGCACGATGAGCACCGCCACCGTCGCCAGCAGCCCGGCGATGGTGATCAGCGGCTCGGGCGCGTGCGTGGCGCCCTGGGCGATGTCCTGCTCCACGCCGGAGGTCGTCGCGTGGGCGAAGCCGGCGATGCCCAGCACCAGCGCGATGCCGAGGACGCCGAACAGGAAGCTCATGAGGTCGACGGGCCGGTGCACGCGCGCGGGCAGCAGCGGCTCGTCGCGGGCCACCGGGTCGGTGTGCGGGCAGTCCTCGGCGTGGCGGGGGTCGTCGGCGCCCGCGTCCGAGTCCGCGTCCGCGTCCGGGGAGGCGTCGCCGTCACTGGTGGGGGGTGTGACCTTCGCCTCGTTCCCGCCGGCAGTCCCGGGGACGTTCCCGGCGGCCGGCGCCCCGTCCGGCCCGCCGCGGGCGGGCTCCGCGGGCTCAACGGGCTCAGCGGGGCGGGTCGAGGGCTTTTCCTCGGGCCGGTCGCCGTCGTCCTGGCCCTGGGGGGTGCCGGCCGCGCTGGCGACGGCGGCCGGCCCGGCCGCGGTGCCCTCGGCGGCCGCCGCGCCCGGGACGACGGCGACCGCGTCGGCGGTCGCGGATGCCACAGGGGCGGCGTTCTCGCTGGTCAGGCGCGCGTCAGAGGCAGCGCCGACCGCGCCAGCGGCTTCGTTCCCGCTCACGTCGTGCTTGCCGTCTGTCTCTTTTTGATCTCGTATCACCAGTCACCGCCCGGATGATGGTGGCACGAGCCGCCCGCGCATGGGCGCAGGAGGGGGCAATTCGCCGCCGTCGCCGCCCCCGCACGCGCTCCCGTCCGCCCCGACTGTCGGTGCCCTCGGGCACGATGTGACGTATGAGCGAGGAGGAGACGGCCGACGGCGCCCCGGAGCTGCCCGCCTACGCGGAGCGTGTCCTGGACGTGACCGAGCGGATTCCGCGCGGGAAGGTCATGACCTACGGCGATGTCGCCGAGTGGCTGGGGGAGGGCGGCCCCCGGCAGGTCGGCCGCGTGATGGCGCTGTACGGGGGTGCCGTTCCGTGGTGGCGCGTGGTGCGCTCGGACGGCGGCCTGCTGCCGGGCCACGAGCTCGACGCCCTGGCCCACTACCGCCAGGAGGGCACGCCGCTGCGCCCGGCCCCGCACGCCGCGAAGGGGCACATACCCCGCCTCGACATGCGCCGGGCCCGCTGGGACGGGACGGCGGCCCCGGACGGCCCCGGTGGTACGGACTGAACAGCGCGCGCTCACACCCTCCAGCTTCCGCCATCCGGGCGCCGAAGATGCCATCGGCCGTCCGTAAGGAGTACGGCGGGCGGCGCGCCGCGGCTCCCGCATCGGTACCGGAAGGGCGGGACGCGTCACGGCGCCGCCGGCCGGTGGCGTAGCGTCGGCACCCGGCCGTCCCCGGCCCGGTACATCAACAGCACATGAACGCACACGGAACCGGCGAACCACGTGACCTCCTCCTCCACTCGGCAGACGGACGCCGCCGCGCGGCGCTCCGGGGGGACGGTCGGGCCGTCGGGCGGCTACCGACTGCTACGGACCCCGCCGCAACCGGTGACGTCCCCTGAACTGGACGCCTCGCAGCGTGCGGTGGTTGAGCACTCCGGCGGACCGCTGCTCGTCCTCGCCGGACCGGGCACCGGCAAGACGACCACCCTGGTGGAGTCCGTCGCCGAACGGGTGCGGCGCGGCACCGACCCCGAGCGCGTCCTCGTGCTCACCTTCAGCCGCAAGGCGGCCGGCGAACTGCGCGACCGCATGGCCGCCCGGATGGGCGGGGCGGCGGCTCCGGTGGCGACCACCTTCCACTCGTTCTGCTACGCCCTGGTGCGCGCCCACCAGGCCCCCGAGCTCTTCGCCGACCCCCTGCGCCTGCTGTCCGGCCCCGAGCAGGACCTCACCGTGCGCGACCTGCTGGCCGGCGAGCCCGAGCTCGAACGCGCCGGGCGGGGCCGGGTGCGCTGGCCCGACGAGCTGCGGGCCGCGCTGACCACCCGCGGTTTCGCCGACGAGGTCCGCGCGGTGCTCGCCCGCACCCGGGAACTCGGCCTGGGACCGCGCTCCCTGGCCGCCTTCGCGCGCCGCACCGGCCGCCCGGACTGGACGGCGGCCGCCGGATTCCTCGCCGAGTACCTCGACGTCCTCGACCTCCAGGGCGTCATCGACTACGCCGAACTCGTGCACCGCGCCGTGCTCCTCGCCGGCCGGCCCGAGGTCGCCCGCCACCTTGCCGGGGCGTACGAGGCCGTGTTCGTCGACGAGTACCAGGACACCGACCCCGCCCAGGTGCGGCTGCTGCACGCGCTGGCCGGCGGTGGCCGCACCCTGGTGGCGTTCGGCGACCCCGACCAGTCCGTCTACACCTTCCGCGGCGCCGACGTGAACGGCATCCTCGACTTCCCCGACGCCTTCCGGCACCGCGACGGCCGCCCCGCCGACGTCCGCGTCCTCCGCGTCGCCCGCCGCTCCGGCGCGCGGCTGCTCGCCGCCACCCGGCTGCTCACCGCCCGCATGCCGCTGACCCGGCTGCCGGCCGCCGCCGTCCGCGCCCACCGCGAACCGGCCGCGGACCGCGACGGCGGCGCCCTGGCCGTCCGCACCTACCCGACGCCCGGTGCCGAGCTCGACGGCATCGCCGACGTCCTGCGCCGCGCCCATCTGGAGGACGGCCTGCGCTGGTCGGACATGGCCGTCCTGGTCCGCGCCGGCTCCCGCTCACTGCCCTCGCTGCGCCGCTCCCTCACCTCCGCGGGCGTCCCCGTCGACATCGACGGCGACGACCTGCCGCTGCGCGACGAGCCCGCCGTGGCACCGCTGCTGCTCGCCCTGCGCGTGTGCGCGCAGGCCGCCGTCCCCGCCGTCCCCGCCGAGACCGCGCCCTCGCGGCTGGGCGTCGAGGACGCCCTGACCCTGCTCGGCTCCCCGCTGGGCGGCATGGACGCAGCCGACCTGCGGCGCCTGGGCCGTGCCCTGCGCGAGGAGGAGCGGGCCGCCGGCGTGGCCGTGCCCCGGCCGTCGGACGAGCTGATCACCGAGGCGCTCGCCGAACCCGAGCGCCTTGTCGCGCACGATCCCTCCTTCGCCCGCGGCGCCCAGCGCCTGGGCGGACTGCTGCGCACCGCGCGCGAGTTGCTGGCGGACGGCGGCACCGCCGAGGACGCCCTGTGGGCACTCTGGGACGGCACCCCCTGGCCGGGGCGGCTGGAGCGGTCCGCGCTGCGCGGCGGCGCGGCCGGCCGCAACGCCGACCGCGACCTGGACGCGGTCTGCGCGCTGTTCGACACCGCGGCGCGGGCCGAGGAGCGCACCGGCGGCCGCGGCGCGCTGAACTTCCTGGAGGAACTGGCCGCCCAGGACATCGCCGCCGACGTGCTCACCCGCCGCGCCGTCCGCCCGGACGCCGTACGGCTGATGACGGCGCACCGCTCCAAGGGCCTGGAGTGGCCGCTCGTGGTCGTCGCGGGCGTGCAGGAGGGGCTCTGGCCCGACCTGCGCCGCCGGGGCTCCCTGCTGGAGGCCGACCGCATCGGGCGCGACGGCCTCGCCGAGCCGCTGACCCCGGGCGCGCTCCTCACCGAGGAACGCCGGCTGTTCTACGTCGCCGCGACCCGCGCCCGCGACCGCCTGGTGGTCACCGCCGTGAAGGCCGCCGCCGACGACGGCGACCAGCCCTCCCGCTTCCTGCGTGAACTCGGCGTCGAACCGGTCGACGTCACCCAGCGCGCCCGCCGCCCGCTCGCCGTCGCCCCCCTGGTGGCCGAACTGCGCGCCACGACCGTGGACCCGGCCGCCTCCCCGGCGCTGCGCGAGGCCGCCGCCCTGCGGCTGGCCCGGCTGGCCGCCCTGGAGGACGCGGGCCAGCCCCTGGTGCCCGCCGCGCACCCGGAGCGCTGGTGGGGGCTGTACGAGCAGACCCGCTCGGAGGTCCCGCTGCGCGACCGCGACCAGCCGGTGGCGCTGTCGGGCAGCGCCCTGGACCAGCTGGCCAACACCTGTGCCCTGCAGTGGTTCCTCGGCCGCGAGGTGAAGGCCGAGCCCCCGGCCACCGCCGCCCAGGGCTTCGGCAACGTCCTGCACGTCCTCGCCGACGAGGTGGCCTCCGGCCGCACCCCGGCCGACCTCGACGTCCTGATGGAGCGGCTGGACTCGGTCTGGAACGCCCTCGCCTTCGACGCGCCCTGGAAGTCGCAGCAGGAGAAGGAGAACGCGCGCGCCGCACTGGAACGCTTCCTGCACTGGCACGTCATGGAGCGCGGCCGGCTCCCCGTCGCCTCCGAGCACGGCTTCGACGTCACCCTGGAAACCGGCGAGGTCTCCGTCCGCATCCGCGGCAGCATGGACCGGGTCGAGACGGACGCCGAGGGCAACGCCTACGTCGTCGACTTCAAGACCGGCAAGAACAAGCCCACCGCCGCCGAGGTGGAGCGCCACGCCCAACTGGCCGTCTACCAGCTCGCCGTGCGCGAGGGCGCGGTCGACGGGCTCTTCCACGACACCCGGCCCGCCCCCGGCGGCGCCGAACTCGTGCAACTGCGCCTGGGCGCCGCCCGCAGGGACGGCGGCGACGCGCAGCCCACCGTCCAGGCCCAGGAGGCCCTGACCGGCGAATGGGCCGACGGCCTGCTCGCCGACGCCGCCGCCCGCGTCCTGGACGAGCGCTTCACCCCCTCCAGCGGCCAGCACTGCGACAACTGCGCCTTCAAGGCAGCCTGCAGCGCCCGTCCGGAGGGCCGCCAGGTCGTGGAATGACGCGCCGCGGCGCGCGGCGCTTCAGGGCGCCCGATGTCCTGGGCGGCCTTCAGCCGGCGCTGGTCGTAGCCCTGGCCGGCGGGGAGTTGCGCCGTCGCGAGGTGGACAGGCGGACGCCGTGACACAGTCGCGTCGATCTCGAACCCGTAGTGCCTGGCGATCACACCGGGAACGTCGGCGAGCATCTGCGAGGCGGACCGGCGCAAGGTGCGCGGCACTTCCACCCCTGAACGACCGTCCCGACGAGACCGCCGCCGAGTCGATCACCAGCGCTCCTCGTCGCGCATCGCGACGAGCGCGGCCGCCGTGTCGGTCGCCGGGTCGCCGAGCACGGGAGGCAGCGGGACCGGGCCCGAGGCCGCAGGCGCGGTGGCGCGCCCTTCGGCGACCATGCGGTCCAGCAGGGACCAGCCGCGGGTGAGGGGCACGAGGCGGGCCACAGGGGTTCCGTTCAGGGTCACCACCAGGATCTCGCCGTTCCGCACCCGCGCGACCACGGCACCGGTGTTCCGGTTCAACTCACGTACCGGGATGCGCTCCATGGCGTGAGCGTAGAACATGATGCTCTGTACCGGTAGATGGGGATGTGCCCGAAAGGGTGGTGACCCCGCGTCCCGGCGACCGCGGACCCCTGTCGGTGGCGCCCGATAGCCTCCCCTTTGTGTCGTCCCGTATCACCGGCCCCGAGCAGCTCAAGGAGCTGCTGGGCATCCCGTTCACCCCGGAGCAGCTGGCGTGTATCACCGCGCCGCTCGCGCCGCAGGTGATCGTGGCCGGTGCCGGGTCGGGCAAGACGACGGTGATGGCGGCCCGCGTGGTGTGGCTGGTCGGCACCGGACAGGTCGCGCCGGAGCAGGTACTGGGGCTGACGTTCACCAACAAGGCGGCGGGGGAGCTCTCCGAGCGTGTGCGCAAGGCGCTGGTCCGGGCGGGCGTCACCGACCCGGACCCGGCCGACCCCGGCCATGCCCCCGGCGAGCCGCAGATCTCCACCTACCACGCCTTCGCCGGGCAGCTGCTGAAGGAGCACGGGCTGCGCATCGGGCTGGAGCCGACCGCGCGGCTGCTCGCCGACGCGACGCGCTACCAGCTGGCCGCCAAGGTGCTGCGCGCCGCGCCCGGCCCCTTCCCCGCGCTCACCAAGGGCATTCCGGGTCTGGTCAGTGACCTGCTGGCCCTGGAGGGCGAGCTCGCGGAGCACCTGGTGCCGCCCGAGCGGCTGCTCGCGTACGACCGCGCGTGGCTCGCCGAACTCGACGGCATCCGGCTCACCAACGCCGATCTGCGCCGCCTCCCCGAGACCGCCCGCGCCCGGACCGACCTCACCGGGCTCGCGGCGGCCTACCGGGCGGAGAAGAAGAAGCGCGACCTGCTCGACTTCGGCGATCAGATCGCGCTGTCGGCGACCCTCGCCCGCACCCGCCCGGAGGTCGGCCGGATCCTGCGCGAGCAGTACGCGGTGGTGCTGCTCGACGAGTACCAGGACACCTCCGTCGCCCAAGGCCTCCTGCTCTCCGGCCTGTTCGGCGACGGCACCGGCCACCCGGTCACCGCCGTCGGCGACCCCTGCCAGGCCATCTACGGCTGGCGCGGCGCCTCGGTCGCCAACCTCGACGACTTCCCCCGCCACTTCGCGCACGCCGACGGCACGCCGGCCCGCCGCCAGTCCCTGTCGGAGAACCGGCGCAGCGGCGGCCGCCTGCTGGACCTCGCCAATGAGCTCGCGACCGAACTGCGCGAACGCCACGAGGGCGTGGAGGCCCTGCGGCCCGCGCCGGGCGCCGAGCGGGACGGCATCGTGCGCTGCGCGCTGCTGCCCACGCAAGGCGAGGAGATCGACTGGATCGCCGACTCCATCGCCCACCTGGTCCGCACGGGCACTGCGCCGGGCGAGATCGCGGTGCTGTGCCGGGCCGCGGGCCACTTCGCCGACATCCATGCCGCGCTCGTCGCCCGCGACGTGCCCGTGGAGGTCGTCGGCCTGTCGGGGCTGCTGGACCTGCCCGAGGTGGCCGACCTGGTCGCGGTCTGCGAGGTGCTGCAGGACCCCACCGCCAACGCCGCCCTCGTACGGCTGCTGACCGGGCCGCGCTGGCGCGTCGGCGCCCGCGACCTGGCGCTGCTGGGGCGGCGGGCGCGGCTGCTGGTGCCGGGCCGCGGCGGGATCGCCGACCGGCTGGCGGCCGCCGTGGAGGGCGTCGACCCGGCCGAGGTCATCTCCCTGGCCGATGCCCTGGAGACCTTCGTCGACGGGGAGCCCGAGGACCGGCTGCCCTTCTCCCCCGAGGCCCGGGTGCGTTTCGCGCGGCTGGCCACCGAGATACGGGAACTGCGCCGGGCCCTGGCCGACCCGCTGATGGACGTCCTGCACCGGGTGCTGGCCGTCACCGGCCTGGAGGTCGAGCTCTCCGCGTCCCCGCACGCCCTGGCCGCGCGGCGCCGCGAGACGCTGCACGCCTTCCTGGACGTCGCCGCCGGCTTCGCCTCCCTGGACGGCGAGGCGACCCTCCAGGCGTTCCTGGCGTTCCTGCGCACCGCCGCCCAGTACGAGAAGGGCCTGGACAGCTCGCTGCCCGGCGGTGAGAACACGGTCAAGGTGCTCACCGCCCACAAGTCCAAGGGTCTGGAGTGGGACGTCGTCGCCGTCCCGGGACTGGTGCGCAAGGGCTTCCCGAGCGAGCGCGGCCGGGAGTTGTGGCACACCACCGCCAAGGTGCTGCCGCACGCCCTGCGCGGCGACGCCGCCACGCTCCCCGACGTCCAGGAGTGGTCGCGGACGGGCCTGGCCGAGTTCAGGACGGCGATGGCCGAGCACAACCGCGTGGAGGAACTGCGGCTCGGCTACGTCACCTTCACCCGCCCCCGCTCCCTGCTGCTGGGCTCCGGCCACTGGTGGGGTCCCTCGCAGAAGCGCCCCTTCGGGCCGTCGGCGTTCCTGGACGCGTTGCGCGTGCACTGCGAGGCCGGCTACGGCGAGGTCGAGCACTGGGCCGACCCGCCGGAGGAGGACGACTCCAACCCGGCCCTCACCCGCGGCACCGAGCCCGCCTGGCCGCTGCCCCTGGACCCGCAGGGCCTGGGCCGGCGGCGCGAGGCGGCCCGCCGCGTGCTCGACCACCTGGACGCCTCCTTGCGGCAGGCACCCGCCGGCGCCGCACCGGCCGACCCCGACTGGCCGCCCCCGGAGGAGGAGCCGCCCTTCGACGACGAGGAGCCGCCGTACGAGGTCGAGGACGAGGAGCCCGGCGACTGGGAGGACTGGCCCGCCGAGCGGCCCGCCGTCCCCGCGCCACGGCTCACGCCCGGGCCGGCGGACGCGGTCACGCCGGAACCCGAGCCCGAACTCGAACTCGAACTCGAACTTGAGCACGGGAACGCGCACGACGGCCGTACGCCGCTGCTGCCGGAGGAGGCGCGGCTGGCCGCCTCCTGGGACCGCGACCTGGACGCCCTCGCGGCCGAGCTGCGCCGGGCCCGCGCCACCGTGCGCGACGTTCCCCTCCCGCCGACGCTGACCGCGTCCCAGCTGCTGCGCCTGGCCGCCGACCCCGACGGCTTCGCCCGCGAGCTCGCCCGCCCGATGCCGCGCCCGCCGCGACCCGGCGCGCGCCGCGGCACGCGTTTCCACGCCTGGGTGGAGTCCCGGTTCGAGGAACTGCCGCTGATCGCCCCCGAGGACCTGCCGGGCATCGAGGGCGACGACGAGATCGCCGACGAGCACGACCTCGCCGCGCTCAAGGAGGCCTTCCTCGGCACCCCGTACGCCGACCGCACGCCCTACCGGGTCGAGGCGCCGTTCCAGCTCGGCCTGGCCGGCCGGGTGATCCGCGGCCGGATCGACGCGGTGTACCGCGAGGGCGGCCGCTACGAGATCGTCGACTGGAAGACCGGCCGCGCCGGCACCGCCGACCCGCTGCAGCTCGCCGTCTACCGGCTCGCCTGGGCCGAGCAGCACGGCGTGCCACCGGAGGAGGTCGCCGCGGCCTTCCTCCACGTCCGCACCGGCGAGCTGGTCCGCCCGTCCGGGCTGCCCGGCCGGGCGGCGCTGGAGCGTCTGCTGCTGGGCGAGCCCGGAGGCGACGAGGGGTCCGGGGCCGCCGCCCGATAGGCTCGTCGCCATGAGCACCACCCCGGACAGCGCCGTCCGTACGTACATCGCGACCCACCGTGAGGCCTTCCTCGGCGAGCTCGCCGAGTGGCTGCGCATCCCGTCCGTGTCGGCCGATCCCGAGCGGTCCGCGGACGTCGAGGACAGCGCCCGGTGGCTGGCCGCGAAGCTGCGGGAGACGGGGTTCCCGGTCGCCGATGTGTGGCCGACCGCGGGCGCGCCCGCGGTCTTCGCCGAGTGGCCCTGCGACGATCCCGAGGCGCCGACGGTGCTGGTCTACGGCCACCACGACGTGCAGCCCGCGGCGCGCGAGGACGGCTGGGACAGCGATCCCTTCGAGCCCGTGGTCCGCGACGGGCGGATGTACGGGCGCGGCGCCGCCGACGACAAGGGCCAGGTGTTCTTCCACACGCTCGGCGTCCGCGCCCACCTGGCCGCCACCGGCCGCACCACGCCCGCCGTGCACCTGAAGCTGCTGGTCGAGGGCGAGGAGGAGGCCGGCTCACCGCACTTCGCGGACCTGGTGCGGGCCCACGCCGGCCGGCTGGCGTGCGACACGGTGATCGTCTCCGACACCGGCATGTGGGACGAGGACACCCCGACCGTCTGCACCGGCATGCGGGGGCTCGTCGACTGCCAGGTCGACCTGCGCGGTCCCGACCAGGACATCCACTCCGGATCCTTCGGCGGCGCCGTCCCCAATCCGGCCACCGAGGCCGCCAAGCTGGCCGCGGGGCTGCACGACGCGGACGGCCGGGTGGCGATCCCCGGCTTCTACGACGGCGTCGTGGAACTGACCGGGCGGGAGCGGGAACTGTTCGCGCGGCTGCCCTTCGACGAGAAGCGCTGGCTGCGCACCGCCCGGTCGTACGCCGCGAGCGGCGAGGCCGGCCACTCCACCCTGGAGCGGGTCTGGGCCCGCCCCACCGCCGAGGTCAACGGCATCGGCGGCGGCTACCAGGGTCCCGGCGGCAAGACGATCGTGCCGGCCTCCGCCCAGTTGAAGCTCTCCTTCCGGCTGGTCGCCGGGCAGGACACGGACGTGGTGCAGCGGCTCGTCGCCGACTGGATCGCCGCGCGCGTCCCGGACGGCATCCGGCACGAGATCACCTTCTGGGGCGCCACCCGCCCGTGCCTGACCCCGCTGGACCACCCGGCGCTGGGCGCGCTGACCCGCGCGATGGGGCGGGCCTTCGGCAAGGAGATCCTGTTCACTCGTGAGGGTGGTTCCGGACCGGCGGCCGACCTGCAGGACGTGCTCGGCGTGCCCGTTCTTTTCCTGGGAATTTCCGTGCCGTCCGACGGTTGGCACTCAGTGAACGAGAAGGTCGAGATCGACCTGCTCCTGAAGGGCGTGGAGACCTCCGCGTACCTGTGGAGCGAGTTCGCGACCCGGTGAGCATCCGCAAGAATCCGCGCGTTACGGGGAGTTGACAGCAGCTTTGTCCGAAATGCCTGGTACGTCAGGTAATGCCGGCGCCGGGAAGGGCTCCGGCCCGGTGCCCGACCCGGCGGCCCTCCCACCCCTGGCCCGCTGGTCGGGCATCGACCGCGCCGCCCTCCACCGTCTCGACGAGGCATGGCTGGCGGCCGCCTGGAGCCACCCCACCACCCGGGTCTTCGTCGTCTCGGGCGGCCAGGTACTGGTCGAGGACACCCCGGACGGCGGCACCGAACTGGTCATGATGCCCTCCTTCGAGGCGCCGGAGGCCGAGGTGCACCGCTACTTCCTCGGCATCGACGAGGACGGAGTGCGCTACTTCGCGCTGCAGAAGGACACCCTCCCGGGCCGGATGGACGACGTGGCCCGCCCGGCCGGGCTGCGCGAGGTGGGCGCGCTGCTCTCCGACCGCGACGCCGGCCTCATGGTGCACGCGGTCGCCCTGGAGAACTGGCAGCGGATGCACCGCTTCTGCTCCCGCTGCGGCGAGCGGACGGTGGTCGCCGCGGCCGGCCACATCCGGCGCTGCCCGGCCTGCGGGGCCGAGCACTACCCGCGTACCGACCCCGCGGTGATCATGCTGGTCACCGACGACCAGGACCGCGCGCTGCTGGGCCGCCAGGTGCACTGGCCGGAGGGCCGGTTCTCGACCCTGGCGGGATTCGTGGAGCCGGGGGAGTCGCTGGAGCAGGCCGTCGTCCGCGAGGTCGCGGAGGAGGCGGGGGTGACGGTGGCCGGGGTGTCGTACGTCTCCAGCCAGCCGTGGCCGTTCCCGTCCAGCCTGATGCTGGGCTTCATGGCCTGGGCCTCGTCGTCGGAGATCACGGTGGACGGCGAGGAGCTGCACGAGGCGCGCTGGTTCTCCCGCGAGGAGTTCCGCAAGGCGATGGAGACGGGCGAGGTGCTGCCGCCGCACGGCATCTCCATCGCGGCCCGGCTCATCGAGCGCTGGTACGGCAAGCCACTGCCGACACGGCCCTGACGGGCGTCCCGACGCCTTCACGGGGGCCGGAGAAGCGAACGGGCCCGGCCGCGGGGACTTCCGCGACCGGGCCCGCCGGGCCGGGCCTCAGCTCGCCAGGGCCTGCTTGACCTGGGCGAGGCTCGGGTTGCTCAGCGGGATCGGGTCCGCGCCGCTCTCCGGGGTGACCAGCAGCGTCGGGACCAGCTGGTTGCCGCCGTTGACGGTCTCGACGAACTTCGCCGACTCCGGGTCCTGCTCGATGTTGATCTCCTTGAAGGGGATGCCCTCGCGGTCCAGCTGGCCCTTCAGGCGGCGGCAGTAGCCGCACCACGTGGTGCTGTACATCGTCACAGTGCCGGACATCGGTGTTGGCTCCTCAGGTCTGGGGGGTCTTGGGGCCCCGGTCAGGATGGCGTCCTGGGAACGCCGTCCCCAGGGTCTCGCATTCCTCGCGTGCGCATCCGATCCGACGATCGGACCTCAGCTGTGGATAACTTTCCCGGGTGCCTCCCGGGACCTGGCAGCATGGCGGGGTGACTGCTCCCACGCATACCCCGCTCTTCCCGGAGTTCCCCGCCGTCCCGGACTCCCCGGACGCCGTGCTCGCCGGGCTCGACCCCGAGCAGCGCGCGGTCGCCACCGCGCTGCACGGGCCGGTGTGCGTGCTGGCCGGCGCCGGGACGGGCAAGACCCGCGCGATCACGCACCGCATCGCGTACGGGGTGCGGGCCGGCATCCTGCAGCCAGCCAGCGTGCTCGCGGTCACCTTCACGGCCCGGGCGGCCGGCGAGATGCGCGGCCGGCTGCGGCAGCTGGG
This sequence comes from Streptomyces sp. NPDC046977, assembly GCF_040644455.1. Lineage (NCBI taxonomy): Bacteria > Bacillati > Actinomycetota > Actinomycetes > Kitasatosporales > Streptomycetaceae > Streptomyces > Streptomyces sp. NPDC046977. The sequence continues at coordinate 158,599 of NZ_JBEYWO010000011.1, read as the reverse complement.
AGCGGGCGGCGTGCAGGCGCGCACCTTCCACTCGGCCGCGCTGCGGCAGCTCCAGTACTTCTGGCCGCGCGCGATCGGCGGGGAGATGCCGCGGCTGGCCGAGCGCAAGATCCAGCTGGTCGCGGAGGCCGCTGCGCGCTCGCGCATCCGGCTGGACCGCAACGAGCTGCGTGACGTCACCGGCGAGATCGAGTGGGCCAAGGTCACCCAGACCGTCCCCGAGGACTATCCGGCGGCCGCGGCCAAGTCCGCCCGCGACGTTCCGCGCGACGCCGCGGAGATCGCCCGGATCTACACCACGTACGAGCAGCTCAAGCGGGACCGCGGCGTCATCGACTTCGAGGACGTGCTGCTGCTCACGGTCGGCGTCCTGGAGGACCGTCCGGACGTCGCCGAGGCCGTCCGCGGCCAGTACCAGCACTTCGTCGTCGACGAGTACCAGGACGTCAGCCCGCTGCAGCAGCGGCTGCTCGACCTGTGGCTCGGCGGACGCGACAGCGTCTGCGTGGTCGGCGACGCCTCGCAGACCATCTACTCCTTCACCGGCGCCACCCCCGAGTTCCTGCTCGGCTTCCGCACCCGGCACCCGGATGCCACCGTGGTCAAACTGGTCCGCGACTACCGCTCCACCCCCCAGGTGGTGCATCTCGCCAACGGACTGCTGTCGCAGGCCCGCGGCCAGGCCGCGCAGCACCGGCTGGAGCTCGTCTCGCAGCGCGAGGCCGGCCCCGAGCCGTCCTACACCGAGTACGCGGACGAGCCGGCCGAGGCCGAGGGCACCGCGCGGCGGATCCGGGAACTGATCGACGACGGGGTGCGGCCCAGCGAGATCGCCGTGCTCTACCGGGTCAACGCCCAGTCCGAGGTCTACGAGCAGGCCCTCGCCGACGCCGGGGTGCCCTACCAGCTGCGCGGCGCCGAGCGCTTCTTCGAGCGGCCCGAGGTCCGCGAGGCGGGCATGCTGCTGCGCGGCGCGGCCCGGGCCAGCGATCCGCTGGAGGACGAGGACCTGCCCGGGCACGTCCGGGCGGTGCTGGGCACCCGCGGCTGGTCCCCGGAGCCCCCGGCGGGCTCCGGCGCGGTCCGTGACCGGTGGGAGTCGCTGGCGGCACTCGTGCGGCTCGCCGAGGACTTCGCGCGCGCCCGTCCGGACGCCGTGCTCGCGGACTTCGTTGCCGAGCTCGACGAACGGGCCGGCGCACAGCACGCCCCGACCGTCGAGGGCGTCACGCTCGCCTCGCTGCACGCCGCCAAGGGCCTGGAGTGGGACGCGGTGTTCCTGGTCGGCCTGACCGAGGGCACCATGCCCATCACCTACGCCAAGACCGACGAGCAGGTGGAGGAGGAGCGGCGGCTGCTCTATGTCGGCGTCACCCGCGCCCGCTTCCACTTGGGGCTGTCCTGGGCGCTGTCGCGTTCCCCGGGCGGCCGCGGCGGCCGACGGCCCTCGCGCTTCCTGGACGGACTGCGGCCGGGCACGGCCGCCCGGGGACGGGCGGGCGCCCGCCCGGCCGCCGGGGGCGGCGTGGAGCGCGGTGCGGGCGGCCGGCGGAAGCGTGGCCCGGTGCACTGCCGGGTCTGCGGCCGCGCGCTCTCCGACGCGGGCGAGATCAAGCTGATGCGCTGCGAGGACTGCCCCTCCGACATGGACGAGGCGCTGTACGAGCGGCTGCGCGAGTGGCGGGTCGAACAGGCCAAGGCGCTCGGTCAGCCCGCCTACTGCGTCTTCACCGACAAGACGCTGCTCGCCATCGCCGAGGTAAGGCCTTCCACGGAGGCCGAACTGTCGGTTATCTCCGGAGTCGGAGCCCGCAAACTGGACAAGTTCGGCGCCGACGTCCTGGCCCTGTGCACCGGCTCCGGGACGGGTGATGAAGCTGTTGCAGAAGACTCCGGAAAATAGTTTGCGCGCCCCGAGGAAATCCCCATAGCCTGCGTGAGCGCGGACGACGCGGCTTCGTGGAGGACCTTCCCGGAGCGGTGGAATCCGTGATGTACTGACCCAGCACAACCTGTCCGGACCAGCCCACGAGACGCCTGAGAGGAGGCGAGACCAGTGATCAACTACACCAACACCACGACCGATCGCACGGTCATCGCCGCCTGCCCGCTCGGTGCCTCGCTTGTCGGCACCGGTCTGTCCAGCAGCCTGTCCGGTCGCCTGTCCGTCCTGGGCACCCCCGCTCTCTCCCTGCGGGAGCGCGCGGGCGAGCGACCGACCCAGGCGCCGGCGGAAGCGGTAATGGCAATGGCCAAGGGCTATGCCTTTGCGGCAGCCAATGGTGCCGGAAACCCGAAGACGCAGCAGCACCCGAAGTGGGCCTTCCGCGGGCTCGAACCCTGGAGTGATCCAGCCTGACAGACGATCAGGCCGGCGCCTTCAGGGCCGCGGAATCCCAGACCGGGATCCGCGGCCCTTCTGTTTTCCCACCCCAAGACAAACAGATGAGGAACGAAGCGATCGTGCACATCACCTCGCACGCACCGTCCGTACCCACCCCAGTTCGCCCGCCTGACCCGGAGGTCACCTTGATCCCCCTCACCGAGCTCGACGACGAGATCGAGCGCCTCGGCGTCCCCGTCCCGTGCCGGACCTTCGACCCGGAGGTCTTCTTCGCCGAATCCCCGGCCGACGTCGAGTACGCCAAGTCGCTGTGCCAGACCTGCCCGGTCCGTGAGGCCTGCCTCGCCGGCGCGAAGGACCGCCGTGAGCCCTGGGGTGTCTGGGGTGGAGAGCTGTTCGTCCAGGGTGTCGTGGTGCCCCGCAAGCGGCCCCGTGGCCGCCCGCGCAAGAACGCGGTCATGGCATGAAGCGCCCAGCCGTCGGAACGATCGATCGACCCCTCACGCGCGACCCGATGAAACAGGCCCCGATGATTCCGCCCACCAGCGAACGCCCCGCACCCACTGCCGACGCGCCGACCGCGCGCCAGAACAGGAACCTTGAAATGCAACTCATGCCAGAAGCCCTGGCGCGCGCCCATATGCAAGAGCGCCTCTACGAGGCCGAGCACGAACGCATGGCGCTGCGCGCGCTCAGGGCCCGCCGGCTGCAGCGCCGTGCCGAACGAGCCTCGCTGCGCGCCCGCCGGGCGCTCGCGATGGCCGTGATGCAGTAGCGGTAACACGCGGTCACACATCCGCACCGACACACAACCGCGGGGCCGGTCGATTTCGACCGGCCCCGCGATATCGTCACGAAGTGGACCAGAAGACTCAAGGCGATCGGGTCGGGACTGCTCCCATGACAACGACGTGCGCCCGCTGCGGCGCGGTCGCCCAGGGGCTCCCCCTCACCTGGACCTGCTCTGTGGAGAACGGCAGCCGCGTGTATTTCTGCGACGACTGCGCGCGCGGCAACATCCGCAGTATCGAGGGCCGGCTCGACTCCGCCTGGTGGTAGCGGTCCGGTCCCTGCCCTATGCCGAGGCGTCCTCGACCTCGGGCAGCGGCGCCTCGCCGTCGCCGGCGAAGCCGGGCAGCCACTCGAGCAGCTCGTCGCGCAGCCGCACGGTCGCCGCCAGCTGGCACAGCACCCCGATGGTGCTCAGCGTCACCCGGTGGATCAGCAGGTACGAGGGCGGCAGATTGAGCTGCTTGCCCAACTGGTGCGCGGGGGAGCGCGGGTCGGCGATCCGCGCGGCCTGGGCGCGCATCCAGTCGCGGGCGAAGGTGAACTCCTCCACCGCCGCGGGCTCGATGATCGGCCGCAGATAGTCCAGTACCGCGTCCGGGTCGAGGTCGATGGTCGGCCTGACGAAGCCCTCCTGGCGCAGCATCGCGTGCACCGATTCGGCGTCGTCCGCCAGCGCCATCCGCAGGGCCGTCCCTATGGGTACCGGGAGCCCCTCCGGAAGGCGGTCGACGGTGCCGAAGTCCAGCACGCCCAGCCGCCACCCGGCCGCCGGGCCGTCGTCCGTCAGCAAGCGGAAGTTCCCGGGGTGCGGGTCGGCGTGCAGCAGGCCCGTGCGGGCGGGGCCGGCGAAGAGGAAGCCCGCCAGCAGCTGTCCCGCGCGGTCGCGCATCTCCTTGCTGCCCCGGGAGATCACCTCCGCCAGCGGCACCCCGTCCATCCACTCCGTGACCAGCACCCGTTCCGTGCGGTGCACCACATCCGGCACGAACACGTCGGGGTCGCCGGCGAACTCCGCCGCGTGCGCGTGCTGGGCCTGGGCCTCCAACTCGTAGTCCAGTTCCTCCGAGATCCGGTCGCGCAGCTCCGTGATCAGGGGCTTGATGTCCATACCGGGGATGAGGGGCCCGAACAGCCGCGCCACCCGGCCCAGTTGGTTCAGGTCCGACAGCAGGGCGTCGCCCGCGCCCGGGTACTGGACCTTCACCGCGACCTTGCGGCCGTCGTGCCACACGGCGCGGTGCACCTGGCCGATGGAGGCGGCGGCCGCGGGCTGGTCCTCGAACTCGGTGAACAGCTCGCGCCAGTCCTCGCCCAGCCGCTCCGCCAGCACCCCGTGCACGGTGCGGGTGGGCATCGGCGGCGCCGCGTCCTGCAGCTTGGTCAGCGCCGCCCGGTAGGGGCCGGCCACCTCCTCGGGCAGCGCGGCCTCGAAGACGGACAGCGCCTGCCCGAACTTCATCGCCCCGCCCTTGAGGGAACCCAGCGTCGCGAAGAGCTGTTCGGCGGTCCGCTTCTGGAGTTCGGCCGAGACCTCGTCCGCGGGGCGGCCCCCGAGCCGCTTGCCCAGCCCCAGTGTCGCCCGGCCCGCGAATCCCAGGGGGAGTGCGGCCAACTTGGCGGTTCGGGTCACCGCTTTACGCGGAAGATCAGACATGCGCCCCCACTTTCCGGTCGGTCACCCCGTCATTGTCCCCCGCCCTTCCCCGACGGCGGCACCCAGTTCCCGGGTCGCACCACATCCGCACCGCCGGTCCGCCGGGACCGGACGCATCTCGCTCGCCAGCCGGGCGAGCCCGAGCTCCCAGCGCGCGCCGCAGCTCGGCGGCCGTCCCCCGTCGACGAACGCCAGGGCATGGGCCGCCGCCACCCCCGCGACCGTCGTGGCCAGCGCCACGTCGCAGGCCGGCACCCCGCCGCGACCGGACCGCAGCTGCGCCAGCACCCGGGGCCATGCCGCGTCCGCGTCGGCCATCCGCAGCCCGAGGCAGCCCGCGCAGCCGGTGCTCCCCGGCACCACCAGCGGACCGACGACCCCCATGCCCTCCAGCACCCCGGCGTAGAGGTGGGGGATCCCCGCCGCCAGCAGAGGCTCGGCCTCACGGGGATCGGGGGCGTAGGCCGCCAGCCCGTCCCTCGGCGCGAGCACGACCAGCGCGAGCCCCGGGTCCGGCCGGGCGGTCGGCCCCCGTCTGCCGACCGCCCCGGCCCGCGGATCGGGTGCCGCCCGCCGGACCAGACCGCGCGCCGCCGCGTCGCGGCGCTCCCCGATGTGGTCGGCGGGGATGCCGCCCGGCGCGGTGTCCCACGGTTCGACCCGGCCGTCGTCGCGTACGTCGACCCGGCCCACCCCCGCCGCCGAGAGCACCGCCGCGATCGTGCCGCCGACGCGTCCTGCCCCCACCACGCGCACCCGTGTGCCGCGCCGCTCCCGTATCCGGGCGGCCGCTCCGCCGGGATCGGTGTGGACGACGGACAGCGCCGCCAGGTCGGGCCGGAGCCGGTCCAGCGCGGCCGAGCGGTGACTCATGGCCTCCGACAGCTCCGCGTGCGAGGACGCGTCGTCCAGGACGCCGCCCTCGGCGAGCAGCCCGAGCAGCCGCCGGGCCTGCCGGGGCTCCAGCCCCAGCGACTCGGCCTCCCGGGACAGCGGGCCGATCCCCCGTGTGCCGTCGAGCAGGTCGAGGAAGGCGGACGCCGCGCCGTCCACCGAGTCCAGCACGACGGCGTGGGCCGGGTCGACCCCGAATTGCAGGCTTTCCCGGCTGCGCCAGCTGCGGCGCATGGCGGGTTTGAGCATGGGACGCATCGCCACCCCCGTGGACGGGGACCTCCGGTGGGAGATCCCGGTGAATCCGTGGCGACCAGCATGCACGGAATCCTCGAACCGGCCGCGAAAGTTATCCACAGGTAGCGGCAATGATCATTTGATCGGTAAATCCAAGGGTCTCGTCTTTTTTCAGGTGAGCACACCCCGGGGCGGGACTTCCCGGACCCCGTGCGGGTAAGTTCGTGCCGTGTCCGCCGACCCCTCCCACAGTCTTTCCAGCCAGCCCCCGCGCGTCTCCCGGACCAGCGCGGTGGAAGTGCGCCGGAGCGCCCGTCGACGCCGCACCGTCTCGGCGTACCGCGAGGGCGACGTCACCGTGGTCCTCATCCCGGCGCGGATGTCCGCCGCCGAGGAGAAGCGCTGGGTGACGGTCATGCTCGACAAGCTCGCCGCCCAGGAGAGCCGCAAGATGCTCGGCGACGAGCAGCTCGCGGCCCGGGCCGCACAGCTGTCCGCCCAGTACCTCGGGGGCCGTGCCGCCCCGCGCACCGTGCGCTGGGTGACCAACCAGAACTCCCGGTGGGGCTCGTGTACGCCGGCCGAGGGCAGCATCCGCCTGTCCCACCGTCTTCAGGGCATGCCCGAGTACGTCGTCGACTACGTTCTCCTCCATGAGCTCGCGCACCTCCTCGTGCCGGGCCACGGACCCGACTTCTGGAAGGTGCTGGAGAGGTATCCGCGCACGGAACGCGCGCGCGGATACCTGGAAGGGGTCGTCGCGGCGGCCGGCCTCCCGCACCCTCCGACGGCACGCGAGGAATAGCCCGGGGAATGGTCCGTCGTCGGAGCCAGCGGATAGCCTGGCGCAACGCAGAGGCACGTACGTACGGATGGGGGGCGGTCGTTCGCAATGGCCAGGGAATTCCAGCGCGGCCACAAGGCCAAGATCAGTGATCTCACGGCAGGGACGGATCTGTACGTCGGTGTTCAGATCAGCGGACCCGGCCTGTCGTTCGACATCAGCTGCTTCGGTCTCGACGCCGCGGAACAGCTCTCGGACGACCGCTATTTCGTCTTCTACAACCAGCCCAAGTCGCCCGAGGAGTCGATTCAGCAGCTCGGCGCGCAGGCAGGGGACACCGAGTCCTTCCGGGTGACGCTGGACCGGATCCCGCCGCGCATCCACAAGCTCAGCTTCACCGCGACCCTCGACGGCTCCGGGCAGATGTCGCAGATCGGCCCCGGCTACATCAGGATCGTCGCGGGCGGCGAGGAAGTGGCGCGCTACGCCTTCAGCGGCGCCGAGTTCAGCACCGAGCGCGCGGTGATGCTGGCGGACATCTACCTCAAGGACGTCTGGCGCTTCGCGGCGGTCGGCCAGGGCTTCGACGGGGGACTGGACGCCCTGCTGAAGAACTTCGGCGGCGAGGTCGCCGAGGAGCAGCAGCCCGCCGTGCCGCAGCAGCCCGCGGCGGCCCCGGGCTTCGCCCCGCCGGCCGGGCCCGCGCCCGGCTTCGCGGCGCCCCCGGCGCCCGCTCCCGCACCGGCGCCCCCGGCTCCGCAGCCGGCGCCCGCGTTCGGCGCGCCCCAGGCGCCGGCCGCACCCCCGGTCCACGCGGCGCCCACCATGGCGGCGCCGATGGCCGCACCACCCCAGGTGCAGCCCCAGGCCCCGCCGCAGGTGCCGGGCCAGCCGCCCTTCGGCCAGGTTCCGCCCCCGCAGGCACCGCCAGGGCCTCCCGGGTATCCCGCGCCCGGCCAGGTGCCGGGACAGCCCCCGTTCGGTCAGCCCCCCGCCGCCCCGTCCTTCGGCCAGGCCCAGTACGGCCAGCCGCCGCAGGCCCCGTTCGGCCAGGCGCCGGGCGCGCCGCAGGTCCCGCAGACCCCCGGCGCCGGACTCGCCGCCGCCATGCAGAAGTACCGCGAGGTCCCCACCGGCCAGCGCTGGACGCAGCAGAACGCCAAGCTCGTCCGCGTCGACCTCTCCCAGGCAGGCGGCCAGCCGGTGCTCGCCCGCCAGGGCAGCATGGTGCTGTACCAGGGCAAGGTCGAATTCGGCTACAAGGGTGCCGGGTTCGCCGGCCGCATCGTCGGCAACATGACCGGCCAGGAGATGCAGTTGATGCGCTGCACCGGCCGCGGCCAGGTGTTCTTCGCCGAGGACGCCTCCTATCTGCACCCGATCGAGCTCCAGGGCGACGCGATCTGCGTCTCCGCGGAGAACGTGCTCGCCTTCGACGAGTCCCTGCAGCACGAGGTGCGCCGCATCGAGGGCCACGGCATCCCCGGCGGCGCCCTGTTCACGATGCAGTTCCAGGGCACCGGCACCGTTGTCGTCAAGACCCACGGCACGCCGGTGGTCCTGCCGGTCACACCCACCACCTACGCCGACAGCAACGCGATCGTCGCCTGGTCCGCGGCGTCGCAGGTGGTGCTCTCCAGCCAGGTGCGGCTGCGCCGGAACGCTTATCCGGGACACAGCGGGGAGACCGTGAACCTCCAGTTCCGCGGCGCCCCCGGCAACTTCATCATCGTCCAGCCGTACGAGGTCTGAGGGAGCCCGCCATGGACCAGACTCTGATTTCCGGGTACTCCCCGGCACCGGTGACCGCCCGGATGGAGAACCACGGCAGCAGCATGCTGAAGGTCGCCATGCAGACCGGCCAGGACCTCTTCGCGCGCACCGGGTCGATGGTTGCCTACGAGGGCTTCGTCCAGTACGAGCCCAACCCGCCCGCCGTGCGCCAGATGGCGTCGCAGTGGCTGACCGGGGAGGGCGCCCCGCTGATGAAGTGCACCGGCGACGGGCTGCTGTACCTCGCCGACTACGGCGCCGACGTCGTCTGCCTGTACCTCAACAACGAGTCCCTGTCGGTCAACGGCACCAATCTGCTCGCCTTCGACGCGCATCTGCAGTGGGGCGTGGAGCGGGTGAAGGGGCTGGCCAAGTTCGCCGGGCAGGGCCTGTTCAACGTGGGCGTCTCCGGCACCGGCTGGGTGGCGATCACCTCACGCGGCACACCGGTCGTCGTCGACTGCGGCCGCGGCGAGGACGAGACCTATGTCGACCCGGACGCGCTGGTCGCCTGGTCGAGCGGGCTGAAGACCAAGTCCAAGCGCAGCTTCAAGGCCTCCTCCCTGATCGGGCGGGGCAGCGGCGAGGCCTTCCAGATCGGCTTCTCCGGCCAGGGCTTCGTCGTCGTACAGCCCAGCGAAGACAGCACCGACCGCCTCCGAGTCCGGGGCTGAGGGGGAGCGATCCATCATGCAGAGCCCGCTTTTCGGCTACACCGAGGTCCAGACCGAGGACCAGTACGCCCTGCAGAACCCGTACCTGCTGCGGGTGAAGCTCGACGGCAGGAACGACTGCCTGGCCCGCAAGGGCGCCATGGTCGCCTATCAGGGCCTGATCGAGTTCGACGGCGAGTACCAGAGCCACGCCCAGCGCGGTGCCCGCTACCGCACCGGCGAGGGCCTGGACCTGATGCGCTGCTCCGGGCAGGGCACCGTCTACCTCGCCAACCTCGCCCAGCAGATCCACGTCGTGGACGTGGACCACGACGGGCTGACCGTGGACGGCGCCTATGTGCTGGCGCTCGACTCGGGACTGCACTGGGAAGTCATCTCGGTGGACAGCCAGTTCGGCATCTCGGGCAGCGGCGCCTACAACCTCAACATCTCCGGCCACGGCAAGGTCGCGCTCATGACCTCCGGCCGGCCGTTGCTGATGCCGGTCACCCCGGACAAGTACGTCTCCGCCGACTCCGACGCGGTGGTCGCCTGGTCGTCCTCGCTGCGTGTGCAGATGCAGGCGCAGACCAGTTCCTCCGGTGTGTGGCGGCGGCGCGGCAACACCGGTGAGGGCTGGGAGCTCAACTTCCTGGGCCAGGGCTACGTCCTGGTGCAGCCCAGCGAGCTGATGCCGCCGCAGAACGCCCAGATCGGCCAGGGCATGGGCGCTCAGTACGGCTTCGGCCAGCACGGTGCGCACGGCCAGAACCAGGGCAACATCTTCACCAATCGCTGACGCCGCCCCGGCCCGGGCCCGCGCGCCGGCTCACATCAGCGCGCGGGTGCGGGCCAGCAGCGTCCGCACCGATCCGTCGGCGACCTCGGCGATCTCGTCGTAGGCGAACCACTTCAGGTCCAGCGACTCCTCGCTGATCGCCTCGACGGCACCGGGCGGCGCCACCGCGGCGTACTGCACGTCGAGATGCCAGGCGCAGGGCGTCAGATGGCGGTCGAGATTGACCGGCCCGGGGCGGAGCAGCGTCAGCCCGGCGATGCCGGACTCCTCGACGCCCTCGCGCAGCGCGGCCCCGGCCAGTGTGGTGTCCTGCGGTTCGCAGTGACCGCCCATCTGCAGCCACATCTTGAGCTTCTTGTGCAGGGTGAGCAGGACGCGGCCGCCCTGCGGGTCCAGCACGAGCGTGCTGCCGGTGATGTGCCCGGCGGAGCACGACTTCCACAGGCCGTCGGGATGCGCGTCGAGGTGCGACAGGTACTCCAGCCGCAGGCCGTCCTGGGCGGTGTCGGGCGCGTCCCACTCCTTGAGGACGCGCACGGCGTCATCGAACAGGCTCACTTCTGGTCGTCGTCCTTGCTGTCAGTGCCTTCGGTGCCTTCGGGGGTTTCGGCGCTGCCGGGGTTCCCGGCGTCCTTGCCGCGGGCGGCCTCCCCGAGCATCTTGTCGAGCTCGGCGAAGTCCAGCTGCTCGTGGTGGACAAAGCCGTCGGGGTCGTCGAGGTCGGCGGCCGTCGGCAGCATGTCGGGGTGCGCCCACAGGCCGTCGCGGCCGTCGACACCGCGCGCGTCGGTCAGCGACGCCCAGAGGCGGGCGGCGTCCCGCAGCCGGCGCGGCCGCAGCTCCAGCCCGATCAGGGTGGCGAAGGTCTGCTCGGCGGGGCCGCCGGAGGCCCGGCGCCGCCGCAGGGTCTCCCGCAGGGCCGCGGCCGAGGGCAGGTGCGGGGCGGCGGCGGCGTGCACCACCGCGTCGACCCAGCCCTCGACGAGCGCGAGCGCCGTCTCCAGGCGGGCGAGCGCGGCCTTCTGCTGCGGGGTGTCCTCGGGCTGGAACATGCCCTGCTGGAGCGCGTCCTGGAGTGCCTCGGGGCGGGACGGGTCGAGCTGGCCGACCGCGTCCTCCAGCTTGGCGGTGTCGACCTTGATGCCCCGGGCGTAGCCCTCGACGGCGCCGAACAGGTGCGCCCGCAGCCACGGGACGTGTGCGAACAGCCGCTGGTGGGCGGCCTCGCGCAGCGCCAGGTAGAGCCGGACCTCGTCCAGAGGCACGCCCAAGCCCTCGCCGAACGTCGCGATGTTGGTCGGGAGCAGCGCGGCCTTGCCCGCCGGGCCGAGCGGCAGGCCGATGTCGGTCGAGCCCACGACCTCCCCCGCCAGGGTGCCCAGCGCCTGCCCGATCTGCGTGCCGAACATGGCGCCGCCCATGGAGCGCATCATGCCGATCAGCGGGCCGGCCATGGCCTGCATCTCCTCGGGGAGCACGTCGCCCATGGCGTTGCCGACACGCTCGGCGACCGGGTCGACGAGTTCCTTCCACACCGGCAGCGTCGTCTCGACCCACTCCGCGCGGCTCCACGCCACCGCCGAACCGGCCCCGGACGGCATCGAGGTCACGCCGTCCAGCCACAGGTCGGCCAGGCGCAGCGCCTCCTCGACCTTGGCGCGGTCGGCCGGGCCCACACTGGGGTCCTTCACGCCGCCGGCCTCGGCCTGGGCGACGGTCTGCCGGGCGATGTCCTTGGCCATCTCCCAGTTCACCGGGCCGCCCTCGTACGAGAGCATCTGCCCCAGCTGCTGGAACGCCGCGCCCAGGTCATTGGGGTTGAGCGAGCCGAACATCGCGGCGAAGGGGTTCTCGCCGCCCGCGCCGAACGGGTTGCCGCCGCCGAACCCGAACGGATTGGCCGGACCCTGGGAGCCGCCGCCGGAACCGCTCGGCTTCTTGCGGTCGTCCGCGCCCCCGTCCTCGGGCTCCTCGGGAGGGACTCCGAATCCGAATGGGATGTCGCTCACGGTTTCCTCGGCTCTGTGTGTTGTGGGCTGTACCTCCAGCCTAGACACCCGTCAGGCAGGATGGCTGCGTACGGACCGTGGTTGCGGACCGCGCACCTCGTACCGGAAACAACCGTGGGAGACACCTGGTGAGTTCCCCAGAACCGACCGTTCGCCCAGAGCGGAGCGGCGGCAGGGCCGCCGCCGGCCCGGTGGTCGCCGTGACCGGCGCCGCATCCGGCGTCGGGCTGCGGCTGGCGCTGCGGCTGGCCGAGTCCGACGAGGTCAAGAAGGTGGTGGCGATCGACGAACGGCGCGGCGACGTGCCCGGCGCGCAATGGCGCGTGCTGGACGTGCGCGACCCGGCGATCGCCGAGCGGCTGCGCGGCGTGGACGTCGTCGTCCATCTCGCGCTCGACCTCGACCTGGAGTCCGACCCCAAGGCGCGCAGCGCCTTCAATGTGCGCGGTACGCAGACCGTGCTCACGGCCGCGGCCGCGGCGGGAGTGCGGCGGGTGGTGCTGTGCACCTCGGCGATGGTCTACGGCGCGCAGCCGGACAACGACGTGCCGCTCGCGGAGGACGCGCCGCTGCGCGCCACCGCGGAGGCGTCCTTCGTGGGCGACCTGCTGGAGATCGAGCGGCTGGGCAGGCGGGCGCCGCGTGCCCACCCCGGGCTCCATGTGACGGTCGTGCGCCCGACGGTCCTCGTGGGCGGCACGGACACCGCGCTCACCCGCTACTTCGAGTCGCCGCGGCTGCTGGTGGTGGCGGGCAGCCGGCCGTGCTGGCAGTTCTGCCACGTCGACGACCTGGTGACGGCGCTGGAGCACGCGGCGCTGGAGAAGGTCGACGGCGAGATGGCGGTGGGCTGCGACGGCTGGCTGGAGCAGGAGGAGGTCGAGGAGCTCTCCGGAATCCGGCGCATGGAGCTGCCGCCGGCCATAGCGCTGGGCGCGGCCTCGCGGCTGCACCGGCTCGGCCTGACCCCGTCGCCGGCCGGGGACCTGGCCTTCACGATGCACCCCTGGGTCGTCAGCGGCAGCAGGCTGCACGAGTCGGGCTGGCGGCCGCAGTGGACGAACGAGGAGGTGCTCGCCGTTCTCCTGGAGGAGGTGGCGGGCCGCAACTCCGTCGTCGGACGGCGGCTGGGGCGCAAGGACGCCGCCACCCTGGGCGCGGCCGGCGCCACGGTCGCGCTGGTCGGCACCGCGGCCATGGTGCGGCGGGCGCGCAAGCGCCGGGGGGTGTGAGGGCCGCGCCTGGCGGGGAGGGTGCGGCGAGAAACGGTGTGGTGGAAAACAGTTTCCGCATAGTGGTAGATGAGGGAGCATGAGTCCCATGGCACAGACGCACGAGGAACCCATCAGGCTCATCGCCGTCCGCGACACCGAGCTGTCCGTGGACGAGGTCTTCCGTGCGGTGGGGCACGCCTCCGCCGGGGGCACCGCCCTGTTCGTCGGCACCGTGCGCGACCACGACGGCCCTACGGGCGCCGAGGTCACGGCCCTGGGCTACTCCGCCCACCCCGGGGCCGAGGCGGAGCTGCGACGGGTCGCGGAGAAGGTGGCCGCCGACTTCCCCGTCCGTGCGCTGGCCGCCGTCCACCGGGTCGGCGACCTGCGGGTCGGGGATCTGGCGGTCGTGGTGGCCGTCGCCTGCCCGCACCGGGCGGAAGCCTTCGCGGCGTGCCGGCGGCTGATCGACGACCTCAAGCGCGAGGTGCCGATCTGGAAGCACCAGGAGTTCGCCGACGGCACCGAGGAATGGGTGGGTTCCTGCGCGCACTGAGCACGGGAACGGGCCCTTCCGGTGCTGTCGCGGGGGCGGCCCGGCCTCCTCCAGTCGAACTGGTGTTCATCGACTGTCGGACGATCTGCCTGCGGTTGCGTAACCCTGGACCCGCCCGGAACGTTATAGCAGCAAACGATTAGTCTGCTCATACTTTCTTGATCGACTGCGCGATCCTCTCGCGCACACGGGAGGCCTCAGTGGCGGCGCTCGCATGGTTGCTCATTCCGGTGGTTGCCGCTGTCGCCGCCACTGTCTGGGGAAGCTGGGCGGCGCGTACGCGCGCCACAGGGGACGGCGCCTCCCTCGCCGGCTATGAGCGGTTCCGCGAGGCCATGCAGCGTTCCGAGTCGGGCAGCGTCTGAGGGTCCGCGGAGCGCCTGGCGGTCCCGTACCGTACTGTCGTTCCATGCCACGCCGCACCGCGACGCTGCTCGCGTCGACCCTGACGCTGATAGCACTGCTCTGTGTGGGGCTGCTGATGCGCGTCCCGTACGCGGAGATGTCGCCGGGGCCGACCGTCAACACGCTCGGCGAGCACGACGGCGCCCCGGTGCTGCAGATCTCGGGGCACCGGACGTATCCCGCCGGCGGTCACCTGAACATGACCACCGTGCGGGTGACGAGTGCGGACTACTCCATGAACCTGGTCGAGGCGGTGGCCGGGTGGCTGGCGCACGACCAGAAGGTCGTCGAGCACGACACGCTCTACCCGCAGGGCCAGACCGCGGAGCAGGCCGACCAGGAGAACGCCGAGGAGTTCACCCAGTCCCAGGACAGCGCCAAGGTCGCCGCCCTGAAGGAGCTGGGGATCCCGGTCGGCTCCCAGGTGATCGTCTCCACCGTGGTGAAGGACGCCCCTTCGGAGGGCAAGCTGCACGCCGGTGAGGTGATCAAGGCGGTGGACGGCACCCCGGTCAAGGCGGCGGGCGACGTCGCCACGCTCGTCACCAAGCACCAGCCGGGCCAGAAGGTGGTCTTCACCGTCGTCCCCAAGGGGGCCAAGGGCGACGCCACCAAGGACGTCACCATCACCACGGGCACCTCGGACGACGACGGCAAGCGGCGGGCGATCGTCGGCATCCAGGCCGGCGTCGGGCACACGCTCCCGTTCACGATCGACATCAAGCTCGCGGACGTCGGCGGCCCGAGCGCCGGCCTGATGTTCGCCCTCGGCATCGTGGACAAGCTCACCCCCGGTGACCTCACCGGCGGCAAGTTCGTCGCGGGCACCGGCACGATCGACGACGACGGCAAGGTCGGCCCGATCGGCGGCATAGACATGAAGACCATCGGCGCGCGCTCGAAGGGCGCCGAGTACTTCCTCACCCCCGCCGACAACTGCGCGGAGGCCGCCCAGGACACCCCGAGCGGCCTCACCCTGGTGAAGGTCGGGACCATCGGCGACGCCATGGACGCCCTCAAGGACATCCGCGCGGGGAAGACCGCCGACCTGCCGAGCTGCTCGGCCAGTTGAGCCGGTCCGGGCGGGGGGCGGCGTGGGCCTCCCCCCGCGCCGTCACTCCTCGAAGGTCGCCGACAGCGCCTCAGCCAGTCCCGGCACCAGGGCGGCGCCCGTCAGCACCTCGGTCGCCGAGTCCTTGGAGCGCAGCCGCACGGCCGACTCCCTGGTGCCGTCGCGCAGCACGGCCACCGTCATCCGCACCTCCTGGCGCTCGGGGTGCGCGGCCACCCACTCGCCCAGCGCGGCCTCGTCCAGGTCCTCCGGGATGGCCTGCTCGGCGGACGGCGGCAGCATCAGCCGCTCCACGGTCAGGGCGCAGCCGCTGACCACCTCGGGCCAGGCGATCGTGGCCAGGAACTCGTCGAGCGGCGTGCCGGCCGGCAGCTCGTCCTGCTCGATCGGGGTCAGCGCCCCCGCGGTCTGCTCCGCGAGGCCGAGTTCGTCGGCGAGCCCCGGCTCCTGTACACGGAGCCGGTCCGTGTCGACCAGCGCGAAGAGCCGGGCGGGCTGGTCCCAGCCCAGACCCGACGCGTAGTCGTCGATCTCCAGCACGGCCTGGGTCAGCGGGTTCGCGGCGAGCGGGGCGCCGCCGGACTCAATATTGGACATGCTCAACATCCTGCCTGTTCTGTGACCCGCATCCCCAATCGAGCACCTTGGGGAACTGTGTAAACCGTGAGTAAGTTGCATCAGTGGGCGCCGGCCGGGCGTCCGCCGGAGACCGACTCTTGAGGTGCGCACCTTGGTATTCCAGATGCCGGACCGTGGCGGGAGTCCGCGCGGGCCGCGGATCAGAGCGGGGCGCCCGTCGCGGCGAGCCCGGACACTGCTCATGACGCTGGGGGTCCTGGCCGTGCTGGCCATGGCCTTCGTCATGTTCGCCGGCTTCTGGACCGACTGGCTCTGGTACCGATCCGTCCACTACTCCTCGGTGTTCACCACGACACTGTGGACCAAGATCGGGCTGTTCTTCGTCTTCGGCCTGCTGATGGCGGTGGCCGTCGGCATCAACGTCTACCTGGCGCACCGGTTGCGGCCGCCGCTCAGCGCGATGTCGCTGGAGCAGCAGAGCCTCGACCGCTACCGGATGGGCATCGCGCCCTACAAGAAGTGGGTGCTGCTGGCGGTCTGCGCCCTGGTGGGCCTGATCGCGGGAGCGTCCGCGTCCAGTCAGTGGCGTACCTGGCTGCTGTGGACGAACGCCACCCCGTTCGGCACCAAGGACCCGCAGTTCGGTGTCGACGTCTCCTTCTACGCCTTCGACCTGCCCTGGTACCGCTTCCTGCTGAGCTTCGGCTTCGCCGCGGTCGTGCTCTCGCTGCTGGCGTCCGCCCTGGTGCACTACCTGTACGGGGGGCTGCGCATCACCTCCCCGGGCGGCCGCGCCACCGCCGCGGCGACCGGCCACCTGTCGGTGCTGCTGGGCCTGTTCGTGACCCTCAAGGCGGTCGCCTACTGGCTCGACCGGTACTCGCTGGCGGTCAAGTCCGGCAACCTCAAGTCCGGGGACTGGACCGGGCTGCGCTATGTGGACGCCAACGCCTATCTGCCGGCCAAGACGATCCTCTTCGCGATCGCCATCATCTGCGCCCTGCTGTTCTTCGCCACCTTGTGGCGGCGCACGTGGTCGCTGCCGCTGATCGGCTTCGGCCTCATGGTGCTGTCGGCGATCCTGATCGGCGGGCTGTACCCGGCGATCGTGCAGAAGTTCCAGGTGCAGCCGAACGAGGCCGCCAAGGAGCAGCCGTACATCCAGAAGAACATCGACGCCACACGCCAGGCGTACGACATCGCGGGCACCAAGGTGTCCGACTACGTGGGCACCAATCCGGCCAAGGACGAGAACCGGGCACAACTGCGCGCGGACGCCGACACCACCGCGTCCATCCGGCTGCTGGACCCCAATGTCGTCTCCCCGACGTTCCAGCAGTTGCAGAAGGCGAACGGCTACTACTCGTTCCCCTCCACGCTCGACGTCGACCGCTACAAGGCGGACGGCAAGGAGCAGGACACCGTGGTCGGCCTGCGCGAGCTCAACCTGGCGGGCGTCCCGCAGCACAGCTGGATCAACGACCACTTCAAGTACACGCACGGCTACGGCCTGGTCGCCGCCAAGGGCACCACCGCGACCGAGGGCGACGAGACCACGCGCGGCGAGCCGGTCTTCACCGAGTCCGAACTGCCGACCACCGGTGAACTCGGAGAGTACGAACAGCGGATCTACTACGGCGAGAAGACCAAGCAGTGGTCCATCGTCGGCGACAAGTCCACGCCGGAGATCGACTACAACACCACCGACGACGGCGAGAAGTCGTACACCTACACCGGCAAGAGCGGCGTCGGCCTCAAGAGCCCGCTGACCCGGGCCGCGTACGCGGTGGCCTTCGGGGATCCGCAGATCTTCTACTCCGGCGCGGTCGGCGACGACTCGCGCATCCTGTACAACCGCACGCCCAAGGAGCGGGTCGAGGCGGTCGCGCCCTGGCTGACCATCGACGGCGACTCCTACCCGGCGGTCGTCGACCACCGGGTGGTGTGGATCGTCGACGCCTACACGACGAGCAACGGCTACCCGTACTCGTCGCGGACGACGCTCGGCGACACCACGGCGGACTCGCTGACCGACGGGCAGCGCGCGGTCCTGGCGCAGCAGAACCAGGTCAACTACATCCGCAACTCGGTCAAGGCGACCGTGGACGCCTTCTCCGGTGACGTCACGCTCTACGAGTGGGACGACAAGGACCCGGTGCTGAAGACCTGGATGAAGGCGTTCCCGCGCACGGTGCAGCCGAAGAGCGCGATCAGCGCCGACCTGATGGCGCATCTGCGCTACCCGCAGGACCTGTTCAAGGTGCAGCGCCAGTTGCTGACGCGCTACCACGTCACCAAGGCGTCGACCTTCTACAGCGGCAGCGAGGTGTGGCAGGTCCCCAACGACCCCGCGACGAAGACGGGCAAGGCGGTGCCGCCGTACTACCTGAGCCTTCGCATGCCGGACCAGAAGGCCCAGACGTTCTCCTTGACGACGACCTACACCCTCAACCGGCGTGACAACCTCGGTGCCTTCATGGCGGTCGACGCCGATGCCAGCAGCCAGGACTACGGCACGATCCGGTTGCTGAGGCTGTCGAACACCAAGGTGTACGGCCCGCAGCAGGTGCAGAGCCAGTTCAACTCCGATCCCGACGTGGCGGAGAAGATCAAGCTGCTGAGCGGCGGCGGCGGTTCCACCGTCGAGTACGGAAATCTGCTCACCATCCCGCTCGACGGCGGCCTGCTCTATGTGGAGCCGGTCTACCTGCGCGGCGCCGACTTCGACTACCCGCTGCTGAAGAAGGTGCTGGTCTGGTACGGCGGAAAGGTGGAGTTCGAGGACACCCTCGGTGAGGCGCTGAACGCCGTGTTCGGGACGGCGGAGGGCGGGACGACGCCGCCACCGGAGACCGGCGGCGGCACCGGTACCCAGCCGCCCCCGGCCAACGCGACGGTGGCCCAGGCCCTGGCGGACGCCCAAGCGGCGTACGACGCGAGCCAGAAGGCGCTGAAGGCGGGCGACTGGGCGGCGTACGGCCAGGCCCAGAAGGATCTGGCGGCAGCGCTGCAACGGGCGCAGGAGGCCGAGAAGCAGGCCGGCAAGCAACCCGGGAAGCCGACGGGTGAACAGCCGGAGAAAAGGGGCTGAGCAGGCACTCCCCGCGTCGTGGTACGGTTGGGACACAACGACGCGGGGTGGAGCAGCTCGGTAGCTCGCTGGGCTCATAACCCAGAGGTCGCAGGTTCAAATCCTGTCCCCGCTACTGTTCGAGAGGGTCCGGAGTCAACTAGGCTCCGGGCCCTTTCACTTGTACGGGGGAACTGCGCGCGCAGAGGTTTCGTCGAGGCTGATGTCGGGAAGTCGACAAAACGCTGAAGTGACCTCCTGGGACGGTCTCAACCCCGCAGGGTTGTTGCATACCAGGTGTACTGCGGGTACGGGTGGTGCGACGATGGACCTCATGGGGGATGGTGCAAGGCTGCTGAAAACTCGTCGGATTCCTGACAGTGGGTCCGCGGGCGGGACGACCCTGCCCGCGTCCGTTCCCGCGCGGACGGGCGCCCTCGCGCCGACCGTCGCGGAACTGCTGCCGGGCCCGCGCATGGGCGCCGACGAGGAGGAGCGGCTCATCGAGTCCGAACTGCCGGACGAGGAGAGCCTGGAGGCCCGCGAGGAGGCCGAACTCGAGGCGCGCCACCGGCGGGCCGCCGAGCACGGCGACATCGCCGCAGCGAGCGTCCTCGGCACCCTGCTGCTGCGCCGTGGCGACCTGGAGGGGGCCGAGCCGTACCTGCGCGCGGCCGCCGCCGGGGGAGAACGGCCGGCCGCCAACAACCTCGGGCTGCTGCTGCACCAGCGCGGCCATGCCGAGGAGGCGGCGGGCTGGTGGCGCATCGCCGCCGTGGCGGGCTCCGCCGCGGCCGCGCACGCGCTCGGCCGGCACTTCCGCGAGCGCGGCGACGAGCCGGGCGCCGAGTACTGGCTGCGGCAGGCCGCCGAGTCCGGGCACACCCTGGGCGCGTACGCGCTCGCCGACCTGCTCGACCACCGGCGCGACGTCGGCGCCGAGCGCTGGTTCCACGCCGCCGCCGAGCACGGGCACCGCGAGGCGGCGTACCGGCTGGCCCGCATCTGCGCCGAGCGCGGCGAGGAGCGCGAGGCCGAGCAGTGGTACCGGCAGGCCGCGGCCCGCCGGCACCGGCGCGCCGCGCTGCGCCTCGGCACGCTGCTGGAGGAGCGCGGCGAGTACGAGGAGGCCAAGCGCTGGTACCTCACCGCCGCCCGCGACGGCGAGCCCCGGGCCGCCTGCGCGCTCGGCTTCCTGCTGCGCGACGCCGGCGACGTCGACGGCGCCGCCACCTGGTGGCGGCGGGCCGCCAACGCCGGTGACGGCAACGCCGCGAACGCGCTCGGCGCCCTGCACGCGCAGGAGGGCGAGACCCAGACCGCCGAGCGGTGGTACCGGGCCGCGCTGGAGTCCGGCGACGTCAACGGCGCCTTCAACCTCGGCCTGCTCTGCGCCGGCCAGGGACGTACCGCCCAGGCCGAGCAGTGGTACCGCAAGGCGGCCTACACCGGCCACCGCGAGGCGGCCAACGCGCTCGCCGTGCTGCTGCTGCAGCGCGGGGACGCGGCGGGCGCCGAGCCGTGGTTCTCCAAGGCCGCGGAGGCCGGCAGCGTCGACGCCGCGTTCAACCTCGGCATCCTGTACGCCGGCCGCGGCGACGACCGCACCGCGCGGCGCTGGTACGAGCGGGCGGCCGCCAGCGGCCACAGCGAGGCCGCGCTCCAGGTCGCGATCGCCCTCCAGAAGGACGGGGACCCGCACGGCGCCGAGCGGCACCTGAGGTGCGCCGCGGGCGGCGGCAGCCCCGAAGGCGCCTTCCGGCTGGGCGCGTTGCTCGACGCGCAGGGCACGGAGGACGCGGCCGCCGAGGCGGAGGAGTGGTACGCCCGCGCCGCCGGCCAGGGGCACCGGCGTGCCCAGGTCCGGCTCGGCATGTGCGCCGCCCGGCGGGGGGACGTCGTGGACGCCGCCCACTGGTACCGCGAGGCGGCCGAAGGGGGCAGCCGCAACGGGGCCTTCAACCTCGGGCTCCTCCTCGCACGCGAGGGCGCGGAGCCGGAGGCGGCGATGTGGTGGACCCGGGCCGCCGACGCGGGGCACGGGCGTGCGGCGCTGCGGCTGGCGCTGCTGGCCGCCCGGCACGGGCAGCTCGCGGACGCGCGGGCGTGGTGCGCGCGGGCGGTGGAGTGCGGGCCCGTGGAGGTGGCGGAGCGGGCGGCGCGGCTCACGGATGCGCTGGAGCACGAGATGTCGGCGTGAGGGGCGCTGCGCTGCGCTGTACCGGGTTTTTCACCTGCCCTCCCGCCCTCCCCCAACCTTCGGCCGGGGGTGCCCCCAGCCCTGTGAAGTCACGCACCCCGACGCGAGTCGTTGGGGGGCCGGGTGCGGGGCCTCCGGGGCTGCCATTCTGGACAGCACATTTAGGTGCCTCAGGCGCTTGCCGTTGAGTGCCCCGGGTTGTGCACCCAAATGTGCTCCACAGTCCAGAACACCACCCTCCCCCAGCTACCGCTGGGAGGTGCCCCCACCTCCCCCGCCCCCTCCGTGAGCTCTCGCGCCTGATCCCCGGTGGGTGGATGAGACGGCACCGTGCTCGGGCAGCCATAGGCGCAGCGCCGACATACGGCCCGAGGTGTAGGCCCCGGCCGGAATGGATTTGCGCTGCTCAGGGGCGGGGGGTTACTCTAAGGGCACAACGACGCGGGGTGGAGCAGCTCGGTAGCTCGCTGGGCTCATAACCCAGAGGTCGCAGGTTCAAATCCTGTCCCCGCTACTGATGAGAAGGCCCGGAAGCCATTGGCTTCCGGGCCTTCTTGTATGCGGTGGGTACAGCGCAGGCATGGATCGGGCAAAAGCGTGCGAACCTTTCGCCGCCGGTCCGGGGTGCCGGAGGATGCTGGAGGCGTGGCGAGGGCGGCGGCGCGAGGAGGCGGGGTTGCTGCGCAGGCGGCGTAAGCGGCGGCCGGCGGAACTCAGGGACGTGACGCGGTGGGGGCGGCTGTGCGCGGCCGGTGCGGTGGCCGAGTTGCTGGTGGAGCTGCGCGCGGCGGCGGGGGCCGGTGAGGGTGCCGCGTACGACCGGGAGGCGGCGCTGAAGGCGCTGGGGGAGGCGGAGCCCGGGCTGTGGCTGTCGCTGGACCGTGCCGCGCGGGCGGTGGAGGGGCAGTGGTCGCCGGCGGCGGGGGAGCCCGATTCGCTGCGGCTGCTGCTGGCCTCGATGGACCGGGACGGCCGTACACGGCAGGCCGCCGTGGAGGGCCTGGCGCACATGGGCGGTCCGCTGGTGGCCACCGCCCTGGCGCTGCGGGCCGCGGACTGGGTGGATCCGGTGCGGGAGCGGGCTGTGGGGGCGCTGGCACTGCGGTCCGCGCCGGACGAGGCCGCGGCGGCGGTGCGGATCCTGCTCAGGCTGCGGGGCAGGCGCCGGGCGGCGGGGGCGCTGGAGGCGTACCGGGAGGTGCTCGCGGCGCCCGAGGCACGGCGGGCCGTGCGGGCGCTGGCGGCCGACGCGGAACCGGCGACCCGGCGGTTCGGGGTGGAACTGGCTTTGGAGCTGGGGGAGTTCGTCCGGGGCGATCTGGTCCGTACCGCGCTGCGCGATCCGGACCAGGTGTGCCGGCGGCTGTGTGCGCAGCGGCTGCTGGAGCTCGACCCGGACCAGGCGGGGCGGCTGCTGTGGGCCCGGTCCGCCGCGGTGCGTGAGCTGGCGGTGGCGGCGCTGCCGGAGGACGTGCCGGCGGCTCGGCTGACGGCGCCGCTCGCGGACCCGGCGCGGATGGTGCGGGCGCAGGCCAGGTGGCGGCTGTACAGCAGGGGCGAGCCGCCCGCGCTGACGTACCGCAGGCAGCTGGTGCGCTGCGGGCCGCAGAGCCCGCCGCGGCTGGTCGCCGGGCTGGCCCTGGGGCTGGGGGAGTGCGGGGACGGGACGGACGTGCCGCTGCTGCTGCGGCTGGTCCGGGAGGCGCGGATGCCGTGGCCGTCGGTGGTGCGGCGGGCCGCGGTGCGTGCGCTGGGCCGTCTGGCGCCGCGTGAGGGGCTGCTGGGCCTGCTGGGGCCGTTGGCGACGGACGCGGACCCGGGCGTGGCCAGGGAGGCCTTCGAGGCGCTGGCCAGGGTCGCCGGGGAGGTGCCGCCGGAAACGGTGTGGTTCGGCCGGACGCGGCCGGAGCCCGCTGTGCGGAAGGCGGCGGAACGGCTGTGCCGCTCGGCGCGGCGTCAGGCGCAGTCGGGGCACAGGCCCCGGTAGGTCACCTCGACGTCGGAGACGGTGAACCCGAAGCGCTCGCTGTCGGGCAGGTCGGTGAGCGGGTTGCCGGCGGGGTGGACGTCGCGGATGGTGCCGCAGCGGGAGCAGACCAGGTGCTGGTGGGCGTGGTGCGCGTTCGGGTCGTAGCGCTTGGCGCGGCCGTCGGTGGCGACCTCCATGACCTCGCCCAGCGAGACCAGCTCGCCCAGGGTGTTGTAGACCGTCGCCCGGGAGATCTCGGGCAGCCGGGTCGCGGCCAGGGCGTGCACCTCGTCGGCGGTCAGGTGGACGTGCTCGCCGTCGAGGACCTCGGCCACGACACGCCGCTGTGCGGTCATCCGCCAGCCGCGTCCGCGCAGTCGTTCCAGCAGGTCACTCATTCCGTTTCACCTATCCGTGGGATGTCGCCAGCTTAACAGCGGCGGTCCGTGTTCTGAATCCGTATGACTCTGATGCTCTTCTTGACTTAGACCTTGTCTATCGTAGGATCGGTTCCGGCGACAGCCACCGCACAGACGAACGCAGGGAGAAGGACGTGACGGTTCACCAGACCGGCCCGCTGACGACCGAGGCAGGCGCCCCGGTCGCGGACAACCAGAACAGCGAGACCGCGGGGGTCGGCGGACCGGTCCTGATCCAGGACCAGCTGCTGCTGGAGAAGCTCGCCCACTTCAACCGCGAGCGCATCCCGGAGCGCGTGGTGCACGCGCGCGGCGCCGGCGCCTACGGCACCTTCACGGTGACGGCCGACGTGACGCGGTACACCCGTGCCGCGTTCCTGTCCGGGGTGGGCAAGCAGACGGAGACCTTCCTGCGGTTCTCCACCGTCGCCGGCAACCTCGGCGCGGCGGACGCGGTGCGCGACCCGCGCGGCTGGGCGCTGAAGTTCTACACCGAGGAGGGCAATTACGACCTCGTCGGCAACAACACCCCGGTGTTCTTCATCAAGGACGCCATCAAGTTCCCCGACTTCATCCACACCCAGAAGCGCGACCCGTACACCGGCTCCCAGGAGGCGGACAACGTCTGGGACTTCTGGGGGCTGTCGCCCGAGTCGACGCACCAGGTGACCTGGCTGTTCGGCGACCGCGGTATCCCGGCGAGCTACCGCCACATGAACGGCTACGGCTCGCACACCTACCAGTGGACCAATGAGGCGGGCGAGGTCTTCTGGGTCAAGTACCACTTCAAGACCGACCAGGGCATCAGGAACCTGACCGCCGAGGAGGCGGCCGGGGTCGCGGGCGTCGACCCCGACTCGCACCAGCGCGACCTGCGCGAGTCGATCGAGCGCGGCGAGTTCCCGACCTGGACCGTGCAGGTGCAGATCATGCCCGCGGCGGAGGCGGCGGCCTACCGCTTCAACCCGTTCGACCTCACCAAGGTGTGGCCGCACGCGGACTACCCGCCGATCGAGATCGGCAAGCTGGAGCTCAACCGCAACCCGCAGAACATCTTCGCCGAGGTCGAGCAGTCGATCTTCTCCCCGGCGCACTTCGTGCCCGGCATCGGCCCCTCCCCGGACAAGATGCTGCAGGGGCGCCTGTTCGCCTACGGCGACGCCCACCGCTACCGCGTCGGCATCAACGCCGACCACCTGCCGGTGAACCGTCCGCACGCCACCGAGGCGCGCACCAACAGCCGTGACGGGTACGCCTACGACGGCCGGCACGGCGGCGCCAAGAACTACGAGCCCAACAGCTTCGGCGGACCGGCCCAGACGGGTGCCCCGCTCTGGTCGGCCACGGCGGTCACCGGGTGGACCGGCAACCACGAGGCGCCCTCGCACGCCGAGGACAACGACTTCGTCCAGGCGGGCGACCTCTACCGGCTGATGTCGGAGGGTGAGAAGGAGCGTCTGATCGCCAACCTCGCCGGTTTCATCGCCAAGGTGTCGCGCGACGACATCGCCGAGCGGGCGATCGACAACTTCCGCCGGGCCGACGAGGACTACGGCAAGCGGCTGGAGGCCGCGGTCCAGGCCCTGCGCGGCTGACGGGCGCTTGCCGTAACAGACCAGGAGGGGTTCGGGTGCGTCCAGGCGCCCGAACCCCTCCGATCCATCTCCGCGCGCCCTCAGCCCGCCAAGGCGGCGGCCGCGTGCGCGGGGTGCCAGCAGCGCACGATGTCGCGTACGGAGACCATGCCGACCGCGTTGCGGTCCTCCATCACCACCAGGTGACGGAAACCGCCGCGCACCATGGCGGCGGCGGCCTCCTCGAGGGTCCACTGGGGTGCGGCGAAGACGACGTCGGTGGTGGTGTGGGCGGCGGCGGGTTCGTTGTCGGGGCTGAGCCCGGCACCGACGGCGTTGAGGATGTCGCGCTCGGTGAGGATGCCGAGCCCGCAGGTGTCGGGATCGAGGACGACCGCCGCACCCACCTTGCGGGCGGACATCAGTCGGGCGGCCTGGCGGAGGGTGTGAGCCGGGCCGATCGTGAGAACGACCGTGCTCATGGCTTCGCGTACGAGCATGGGATACCCCTTGGCTGCGTCGTGGGCCGTCTTGAGAACTGTTTCACAAATTCACAAGCTCACGCATTCTCATGTTCACATGCGGAACGGCCCGCAGCAAGGGGCGTGCGGAGGGTGATGGGTGGTACACCGGGGGCGGCCCGGGCCGGGTGCGGTTCAGGCGCGGTTGAGGAAACCGAGCATCTGCTCGTGCAGCAGTCCGTTCGAGGCCGCCGCGTTCCCCCCGTAGGGGCCGTCCGTGCCGTCCAGGCTGGTGAAACGACCGCCCGCCTCCCGGACGATGACCTCGTTGGCGGCCATGTCCCACAGGCTCAGCTCGGGTTCCGCGCAGAAGTCCACCGAGCCCTCGGCGACCATCATGTAGGGCCAGAAGTCACCGTACGCACGCGTGCGCCAGCAGGAGCGGGTCAGGTCCAGGAAGCCGTCCAGCCGTCCCTGCTCCTCCCAGCCGCCGAGCGAGGAGTACGCGAACGAGGCGTCCTCCAGCCGGCTCACCCGGGACACCCGCAGCCGCGTGGCGGAGGACAGACTGCGCCCGGTGTACGCGCCACCGCCCTTCACCGCCCACCAGCGGCGGCCCAGCGCCGGGGCGGAGACCACGCCGACCACGCCCTCGTCGCCGTTCTCGCCGCGCACCATGAGCGCGATGAGCGTCGCCCACACCGGCACGCCCCGGACGTAGTTCTTGGTGCCGTCGATCGGGTCGACGATCCAGCGGCGCGGGCCCGTGCCCTCGAAGCCGTACTCCTCGCCGAGGACGGCGTCGCGCGGCCGGGCACGGCCGAGCTGACTGCGGATCAGCTCCTCGGCGCGCTTGTCCGCCTCGCTGACCGGCGTCATGTCGGGCTTGGTCTCGACCTTCAGGTCCAAGGCCTTGAAGCGCTCCATGGTCGCGGCGTCGGCGGCGTCGGCGAGGATGTGCGCGAGGCGCAGGTCGTCGTTGAAGTCCGGCATGGAGCGAACAGTATCGATCGGGGCCTGTCGAGGTCACGCAGGGTGCGCGCGAAGGGTTGACACGAACCGACAGTACGTCAATTCTTTGCCCACGGCCGCTTGACGACGGCGTGGAGGCGATCATGCCGACAGCGCGTGCATCCCTGCTGGACGCGGCTCTGGCCGCGCTGTCCGCCCAGTCGTGGGCGACGATCAGGATGGTGGACATCGCGGCGACCGCCGGAGTGTCGCGGCAGACCCTCTACAACGAGTTCGGCACCAAGGAGGGTCTCGCGCGGGCCCTCGCGCGGCGCGAGGCCGACGAACTCGTGGCGGGTGTCCAGCGCGCCCTGTCCACCGCCGCCCAGCAGGGCGGCGACCCCGGCGACTGCTTCGCCGCGGCCACCGGGCTGCTCCTGCAGCAGGCCCGCCGCAACCCCCTGGTGCGCGCCGTCCTGACGGGGTGCCGCGGGGGCCGCGTCCCGGCCGCCGCCATCACCCGCGTCCCGGTGCCCCGGGCGCCGGGGGCGCGGGCGCGCAAGAGCGACCTTCCACTGACCCCCACCGAGGTGCTGGCGGCACTGCGCGCCGGCGCCGCCGCGGTCATGGAGCGGAGCTTCCCGAAACTGGACTCCGCCGATCTCGCCTGGGCGTGCGAGGCGGCGGTGCGCGTGGGCGTGTCCTACGTCATGGCGCCGCTGACCACGGACGAGGACGCGTGCCTACGCGTGGCCCGGCTGGTGCGAGGGATGCTCGGGCGCGGTTGGGCGGGCGCCGCCTGACCCGGGGAGGCGGGGTCAGTGCGCCGAGCCGGACAACTGGAGCCCGATGGCGCCGAGGACGACGAGCGCGACGGAGATCAGCTTCAGCGTCGACACGACGTCGCCGAGGAAGACCATGCCGTAGATCGCCGTCCCCGCCGCCCCGATGCCCGTCCAGACCGCGTACGCGGCACCGACGTCCAGCTTCTTCAGCGACAGCGTCAGCAGCCCGAAGCTGCCGAGCGCGAAGACGCAGAAGGCGATGGTCGGCCACAGCCGGGTGAACCCGTGGGAGAGCTTGAGGCAGACCGCGAAGCCGGTTTCGAGGAGACCTGCGACCACCACGAGGAGCCAGGCCATCGAACGCCCTCCCGTTTCCGTCTGTCGATGAGCGATCATCACACAGCATGCCCGGAAATCGGCCGTCAGTCCCCTTCCTTGCGCTCCCGCGTCGCGAGCAGCCGGCGGAGCGAGAAGAGCCGGGCGGGTTCGGCGTGTCCGTCGGCCACCCAGGCGTCCAGCGCGCAGTCCGGTTCGTCGTGGCTGCAGGCCCGCGGGCAGCCCTCCGTGCCCGGCTCGAGGTCCGGGAAGGCGTGGATGACCCGCGAGGGGTCGATGTGCGCCAGGCCGAAGGACCGCACCCCCGGGGTGTCGATGACCCAGCCGTCCTCGCCCTGCAGCGGCAGCGCCAGGGCCGAGGTGGTGGTGTGGCGGCCGCGGCCAGTGACGGCGTTGACATGGCCGGTGGCGCGCTGACGCTCCACCAGGGCGTTGACCAGTGTGGTCTTCCCGACCCCGCTGTGGCCGACGAAGGCGGTGACCCGGCCCTCCAGGTGCTCGCGCACGGCCGCGGTCGCGCCCTCGTCGAAGTTCTCGCGACTGGTGACCACATAGGGCACGCCGAGCGGCGCGTACGTCTCCAGCAGCGTTTCCGCGGGGGCCAGATCGGACTTGGTGAGCACCAACAGCGGTTCCAGCCCCGCGTCGTAGGCCGCGACCAGGCAGCGGTCGATCAGCCGCGGCCGCGGTTCGGGGTCGGCGAGGGCGGTGACGATGGCGAGCCGGTCGGCGTTGGCGACGACCACGCGCTCGAAGGGATCGGTGTCGTCCGCGGTGCGGCGCAGCACGGAGGAGCGCTCCTCGACCCGCACGATCCGCGCCAGGGTGTCCTTGTCGCCCGACAGGTCGCCGACGATGCCCACCCGGTCGCCCACCACGATGCCCTTGCGGCCGAGTTCACGGGCCTTCATGGCGGTGACGGTGCGGTCGTCGACGAGGCAGGTGATCCGGCCGCGGTCGACGGTGAGGACGAAGCCCTCCTCGGCGTCCTCGTGCTTGGGGCGGAGGGTCGAGCGGGGCCGGTTGCCCTTGGGGTTCGGGCGGGACCGGACGTCGTCCTCGTCGGTGTGCTTGCCGTAGCGCCGCATGTCCTCAGACCCGCACCGGGGACGCGGGGGCGGCGGGTGCGGTGCCCAGCATGTCCGTCCACATGTCGGGGAAGTCCGGGAGCGTCTTGCCGGTGGTGGCGACGTTCTCCACCTGCACGCCGTCCACGGCCAGGCCGAGGACCGCGCCGGCGGTGGCCAGGCGGTGGTCGTCGTAGGTGTGGAACACGCCGCCGTGCAGCGGACGCGGACGGATGCGCAGGCCGTCCTCGGTCTCGGTGACATCGCCGCCGAGGCCGTTGATCTCCTTGGCCAGCGCGGCCAGCCGGTCGGTCTCGTGCAGCCTGAGGTGGCCGACCCCGCGCAGCACCGACTCGGAGTCCGCGAGCGCGGCGACCGCGGCGATGCCCGGGGTGAGCTCGCCGACCTCCGACAGGTCGGCGTCGATCCCGTGCAGCCGGCCGGAGCCGGTCATGACCAGGCCGGCGTCGGTCAGCTCGCAGGAACCACCCATCCGGGTGAACAGCTCGCGCAGCGCGTCGCCCGGCTGCGTGGTGCGCGCCGGCCAGTCGGGGATGACGACCCGTCCGCCGGTGACCAGGGCCGCCGCCAGGAAGGGCTGGGCGTTGGACAGGTCCGGCTCGACGGTGACGTCCACACCGAGCAGCGCGCTCGGGTCGACCCGCCACACGTTGGGCTCGCCCCCGTTCTCCGGGGTGTCGACCTTGGCGCCGGCGTGCCGCAGCATCTCCACCGTCATCCGGATGTGCGGCAGGGACGGCAGGGTCGGTCCGGTGTGGCGGACCTCGACGCCCTGGTTGTAGCGCGGGCCGGACAGCAGCAGGGCGCTGACGAACTGCGAGGAGGAGGACGCGTCGATCGACACCGGGCCGCCGTCCAGCGCCCCGCCGCCCTGCACGGTCATCGGGAGCGCGCCGCGCCCCTCGTCGTCGATACGGGCCCCGAGCACGCGCAGGGCGTCGATCACGCCGTGCAGCGGCCGCTCGTACGCACGGGGGTCGCCGTCGAAGCGCACCGGGCCGTCGGCGAGCGCGGCGACCGGCGGCAGGAAGCGCATCACGGTGCCGGCGTTGCCGACGTCGACGGTCGCGGGGCCGTGCAGCCCGGCGGGGATGACCCGCCACGCCTCGCCGCCGTAGGGGTTGACCACCTCGTCGATCTGGACGCCCATGGCCCGCAGTGCCTCGGCCATCAGCACGGTGTCCCGGCTGCGCAGCGGCCGGCGCAGCCAGCCGGGCTCGGAGGCCAGGGCCGCCAGCACCAGGGCGCGGTTGGTGACCGACTTGGATCCGGGCACGGTGACCGTGGCGTCGACGGGGGCGGACGCGTGCGGGGCGGGCCACAGGGCGGTGTGCGCGGGAGTACCGGTCATGGAAACCAAGCCTAGTGGTTGAACGTGAGGCTGAATCGCGCACAAAGCGGACGAAACCTGACGGAAACAGGGGTCCGCCCGCAAGGGCTACAAGCGGACTACAGCCC
The DNA here is from genome assembly GCF_040644455.1 of Streptomyces sp. NPDC046977. Classification (NCBI taxonomy): domain Bacteria; kingdom Bacillati; phylum Actinomycetota; class Actinomycetes; order Kitasatosporales; family Streptomycetaceae; genus Streptomyces; species Streptomyces sp. NPDC046977. Next base: position 128,523 of record NZ_JBEYWO010000011.1, on the reverse strand, counting down.
CAGCAGCCAGCGCCCGCCCCCGAACAGGGAGAACAGCGCGACCGCGTAGAAGAGCAGCATCCACAGGGCGGCGGGCGTGTGGGTGAGGCGCGCCAACTGGTCCGCGTCCGAGCTCGGCGCCGCTCCGCCGCGCCTCTTCTGCTGGAGCTCCAGCAGCGGGCGCACGCCCCCCAGGAGCAGGAACCACACCACCAGGTACGCGAAGACCGCCTGCACCTGCGGCCCGGTCTGCCACGAGACCAGGAGGAAGAGGCCGCCGGCGACGAAGACCGTCAGCACCCCGTAGGCGTTGCGGATCATGACCAGCATCAGCAGGAGCAGCGCGGTCGCGCTCCAGAGCAGCAGCGTGATGTGCCCGGCCGCCAGCAGCAGCGCGCCGCCGGCCCCGAGGAGCGAGGGCGCGGTGTAGCCGGCCGCCGCGGTCAGGACCATGCCGAGGCCGTGCGGCTTGCCCCGGGAGACGGTCAGCCCCGAGGTGTCCGAGTGCAGCCGGATGCCCTGCAGACGGCGTCCGGACAGCAGCGCGACCAGGCCGTGGCCGCCTTCGTGCGCGATGGTGACGGCGTTGCGCGACAGCCGCCATATGCCGTGCGGGAGGACCGCGGCCAGGGCGAGGGCGGCGGTCGCACCGACCACCCAGACGGAGGGCGCGGGCTGGGTGCCGAAGAGCGAGTCGATGAGCTGCACGGTTCCGCACCCTACGACGGCGGGCTGTGCCCGCGCCGTGGCAATCTGGCACTCATGTGCGGTCGATATGCAGCGAGCCGGCGGCCCGAGGACCTCGTCGACCTCTTCGACGTGCGCAAATGGGACCCCACCGAGGCGCTGGACCCCAATTGGAATGTCGCTCCCACCGACCGCACCTACGCGGTGCTGGAACGCCCCGACAAGGAGACCGGCGAGATCGTCCGGCAACTGCGCGCGCTGCGCTGGGGCCTGGTGCCGAGCTGGGCCAAGTCCCCCGAGTCCGCCGCGAAGATGATCAACGCGCGGGCGGAGACGGTGCACGAGAAGCCCTCCTACCAGCGGCCGTTCGCCTCCCGCCGCTGCCTGCTGCCCGCCGACGGCTACTTCGAGTGGGTCACCGGCAAGGACGAGCGGCAGCTGGAGGAGCAGGGCAGGAAGAAGCGGTCCCGCAAGCAGCCGTACTTCGTCACCCCCGCCGACGGATCGGTCTTCGCGATGGCCGGGCTCTACGAGTTCTGGCGCGACCGCACGCTGCCCGACGAGCACCCCCGCGCCTGGTGGGTCACCTGCGCCGTCATCACCACCGAGGCCGACACCGAGCCCTTCGCCGACGCCGACGCGCGTCCCGGCGGCCCGCGCGCCCTGTCCGACATCCACCCCCGCATGCCGCTGTGGCTCACCCCCGACCGGTGGGACGCCTGGCTGGACCCCGCCCGCACCGATCCCGGCGCGCTGCGCGCCCTGCTGGTCCCGCCGGGCCACGGGCTGCTGCGCGCCCATCCGGTGCGCACGGAGGTCAGCAACGTCCGCAACAACGGGCCCGAACTGGTGGAACCGATCGAGGCGCCGGAGGAGGCAACCCTGTTCTGAGCCGTGCTGAGCTGTCCTGAGCTGTTCCGACCGTCCGCGGTGGCAGACTGCGAAGGTGAACGTGATCTCCGACACGGTCCAGACCGTGCCCACCCCGGTGGGGGACGCCCGCATCACCTGGCACCGGGCGCGCCGGGCCCGCGCCGTCGTCGCGCTGGGTCACGGAGCGGGCGGCGGCATCGAGGCCCGCGACCTGCGCGCGCTGGCGGCCGCGCTGCCGCCGCACGGCTGGACCGTCGCCCTGGTCGAGCAGCCCTGGCGGGTGGCCGGCAAGAAGCTGGCGCCCGCCCCGAAGACGCTCGACGCGGCCTGGACCGCCCTGTGGCCCGCACTGGCCGCGCCGGGCCTGCCCGTCGTCGCCGGGGGCCGCAGCGCCGGGGCACGGGTGGCCTGCCGTACCGCCGACGCGCTGGGCGCGGCCGCGGTGCTGGCGCTCTCCTTCCCGCTCCACCCGCCGGGCAGGCCGGAGAGGTCCCGTGCCGACGAGCTGACCGGCGCGGGCGTTCCCGCCCTGGTCGTCCAGGGCGGCCGGGACGCCTTCGGCAGGCCCGAGGAGTTCCCGCCCGGCCACGAGCCGGTCGAGGTGCCGTACGCCGACCACGGATTCGCCGTGCCGAAGTCCGCGGACCTCGGCCAGGACGAGGCTGTGACGATCCTCACGGACGCCGTGCTGCGCTGGCTGGGGGAGCTTCCGCGGCTTCGGGAATGAGCCGCGACCGGGCCGTGTTGTGCCAGGCGTCCGGAGAGAAGTTCGTACGTACAGTGAGGAAGCCGCATGGCGACAGCCGCATGCCGCGCCCGTGCCGAGGCGCCTTACCTTGCCTGGCCCGAGTGGCCGGCGATGGGTGGTGCGGCGGGCACGACCAGCGCACCGATCCCGCCCGGGATATCCTCCGATGGCGTGGGGTCGGTGTATGGCCCCGTGACCGTCGTGGAGGAGGTGGGTCCGGTCAGCGGCACCGACGACAGTACGTCCGAGGTACACGAGCAGGTCCAGGTATCCCAGGAGTCGGACCTCGAGCGCAGCGCGCGCTTCGAGCGGGACGCCCTGGAGTACCTCGACCAGATGTACTCGGCGGCGCTGCGCATGACCCGCAACCCGGCGGACGCCGAGGACCTGGTGCAGGAGACCTACGCCAAGGCGTACGCGTCCTTCCACCAGTTCCGCGAGGGGACCAACCTCAAGGCGTGGCTCTACCGCATCCTCACGAACAGCTTCATCAACTCCTACCGCAAGAAGCAGCGCGAGCCCCAGCGCAGCGGCACGGAGGAGATCGAGGACTGGCAGCTGGCGCGTGCGGAGTCGCACATGTCCACCGGCCTGCGCTCCGCGGAGTCCCAGGCGCTGGACCACCTGCCCGACTCCGACGTGAAGCAGGCGCTGCAGGCGATTCCCGAGGAGTTCCGGATCGCGGTCTATCTCGCGGACGTCGAGGGCTTTGCCTACAAGGAGATCGCCGACATCATGGGTACCCCCATCGGTACGGTGATGTCGCGTCTGCACCGGGGGCGGCGGCAGTTGCGCTCGCTGCTGGAGGACTACGCGCGGGAGCGCGGGCTCGTCCCGGCGGGCGCGGGCGACGAGAAGGGCTCGGGCACATGAGCTGCGGCAACGCGCATGAGACGGACTGTTCCGAGGTACTCGACCATCTTTACGAGTACCTGGACAACGAGATGTCCGACGACGCCTGCGCCAAGTTCAAGCAGCACTTCGACGAGTGCCACCCGTGCTTGGAGAAGTACGGCTTGGAGCAGGCCGTCAAGAAGCTGGTCAAGCGGTGCTGCGGCCAGGACGACGTCCCCTCGGACCTGCGGTCCAAGGTCCTCACCCGGATCGAGCTGATCCGCGAGGGCGAGGTCGCGCCGGTACCCGGCCCGCTCGAGGGCGGGGACGCCACCACCGCGGCCTCCTAGGCTTCGCAGACATCCCGTCGATCCGGCGGTGCCCCCCGGCACCGCCGGATCGGCGTACGGTCCCGTCCGTACCACGGGAGGTCACGCGGGATCACCCGAAGGCGGGAATCCCGGCTGCTCCCGGGAATGGCGGCGACCGCGCCCCTAGCCTCGTCACGTGCGTGAGATGCGGGTGGTGCGGGAACTTCCGCCGGCGGCGCGGGTCTACCTGCCCGCCGTCGTGCTGTCGGCCTGCTGCGCGCTCCTCATCGCGCCGTACGACGGCGTTCCCTGGCTGACCGCGGCCGTGCTGGCGGCCCTGTTCCTCGCCGGGGAGCTCGCGAGGGCCCCGCTGCCGCCGGTGCTGTTCGCAGCCGCGCTGCTGCTGCCGCCCGGCGCGGCCGCCCTCGTGGCGGTGCCGGGCGCGCTGGCCGCTCCGGTACGGGGCGAGCCCCGCGGGGTGCGCAGGGTGTGGCACGCCGCGCAGCTCTCGCTCGCCGTGTACGCGGCGGCCGGTGCGCGGGGCCTGCTCGACGACGGGCGGTCCGACCGGCTGCCCGGGCTGCTGCTCCCGGCGGCGGGGGTGGCGCTGGTGTTCTGGCTGGTGTCCGCCGCGCTGAGCGTCGGGGTGCTGATCGCCGCGGAACGCGTGCCCCCGGTCCCCGCGTGGCGCGACGCCCTGCTCGGCACGCTCGCGCCGAACCTCACGTACGCGCTGGTGGGACTGCTGGCCGCGGTGCTCTGGCAGGGCCCGTACGGCGGCCTCGCCGCGGTCCTGGCGCTGCTGCCCACGCACATCGCGCGCTGGGTCGCCGGGCAGGCGCAGCGCGAACGCGCCACCCACCAGGCCACGGTGCGCGCCCTGGTGCAGGCCGTCGAGATCAAGGACCGCTACACCCGCGGCCACAGCGAACGGGTCGGCCGGGCCTCGGCGCTGATCGCCCGCGAGATCGGCCTGCCCGCCGAGCGTGTGGAGGCCCTGCGGCTGGCGGGCATCCTGCACGACATCGGCAAGATCGGCGTCCCGACGCGTGTGCTGCGCAAGGACGGCCCGCTCACCCCCGAGGAACGCCGCATCATCGAACTGCACCCGGGCTACGGCCACGACATCGTGCGCGGCATCGACTTCCTGGACGACGCACGGTCGGCGATCCTCCACCACCACGAGCGCATGGACGGCTCCGGCTATCCGCACGGCCTGGCCGGCGACGCGATCCCCTCCTCGGCCCGCGTCGTGGCCGTCGCCGACGCCTTCGACGCCATGACCTCCACCCGCAGCTACCAGCGCGCCCGGGAGGTCGGCGAGGCGCTGGGGGAGCTGCGCCGCTGCTCCGGCCGCCACTTCGACCCCGAGATGGTCGAGGCGCTGGTGCGCATCGTGGACCGCGACGGCTGGAACCCCGCGCTCACCACGGACGAGCCGGAACCCTTCGCCGCGGGCGGTTCCGCCGGCGTGGCCCCTGCCGCCGGACGGGTCGTCGCACCGCGTCGGCACGCCCGCGGCGGCCCCGACCGGATGCCCGGCCGCCGCGGCGGCAAGGGGCGGCGGGCGTGACCGAGCCGGCCGGCCGGGGGCACCGGCGTGCCACACCGGCGGCCGCCGCGGCGGACGCCGTGGCCGGGCTGCTGCGCCGTCGCCGCCACCGCGGGCGGACCCCGCCGGTGGCGTACGCGGTGCACGCCCTCGCCCTCGGCGCCGCGGTCGCCGGGCTCGGCTGGACGGCGGTGCATGGGGTGGCCGACCCGGCGTCCGCCGCCGTGTTCGGGGCGCTCGTGGTGGTCGGCGAGGTGCTGCGGGTCCCCGAGGCGGACGGCCGGGAGGCGGCGCCCGCGGCGTTCGCCGGGGCGCTGGGATACGCGCTGGTGGGCGCCGGGACGGTGCCCGTCGTGGTCACCGTCGTCGGCTGCGCCGTCCTCGCCGGGCGCGTGCGGGGCGGGACGTGGGACGCCGCCGCCCGGCGGGTCCTGACCACCGGCTTCGCCGCGGTCTGCGCGCAGCCGCTGTACGGCGGAAGCGGCGGCCACCCGGTGTACGCCGTGCTCCTGCTCGCCAGCACCATCCTGTGCGACGCCGTCCTCGCCGCCTGGCTGACCGCCGCCCGTACGCGGGAGCCCTTCGCGCCGGTGCTGCGGGACGAGGTGGCCGCGCTGCCCGGCGTCGGATCGGCGGTGTGCGCGGGCGGGGCGGTGCTGGCGCAGGCGGTGGAGGCCGCGGGGCTGTGGGCCGTGCCGGTGTGCGCGGTGCCGCTGCTGCTGACGCAGACCGCCTTCCGGCGGCACGCCGCGATCCGGGCGACGCGGCGCGCGACAGTCGCCTCGCTCGCCCGGGCCACCGACCTCGCCGGCTACACCCCGGCCGGCCACGCCCGCCGGGTCGGGGCGCTCTGTCACGCCCTGGGCAGGGAACTCGGCCTGGGCGGACGGGCCCTGGCCGCGCTGGAGCACGCCGCCCTGCTGCACGACATCGGCCAACTCTCCCTCGTGGACCCGGTGCCCGGCGGCGCGACCGCGCCCCTGGACCCCGCGGAACGACGCCGCATCGCCCTGCTCGGAGCGGCCGTCGTACGCCGGACGGGGGCATCCGAGGAGGTGGCCCGGATCGTGGAGGTCCAGGCCGATCCGTACCGCGAACAGCCGCTCGCCGGGCGGATCGTGCGTACGGCCAACGCCTACGAGGACCTGGCCGGGGGCGGGGCGCCCGTGGGCCGGGGACTGCAGGCGCTGGAACGATTGCGCCTGGACACCGCCCAGGAATACGACCCCCGTGTGGTCGAGGCGCTGACCAGGGTCATTGCCAGGGAAGGGCAGTGAACCGACCGGTAATGAGCGGGCGTACCAAGGGGCATGGTTGGATGCCCGCAGGGGCGCAGAGCGCCCGAGAGGCACGTATGTCGCCCATGCCGGCAAACCGGCGGGCCCGGCCGTGTGTGACGGGCCCCGCCGATGGCAAGGAGGACTGATGAGCACCGCTGAGCACGGGATGTGGGGGGACGGACGGGGCACCGTGGGACACCGGCGAAAGCGAACGGCAGGCGGGACACCTTGAGGATCTTCGGCAGGGCACGCCATCGGCCCTCCGCCACCTGGCGGCAGGCGACCGATCGCGCGTTCACCCTGATCAGCGACGGGCGGTACGAGGACGCCGGCGCGCTCCTCATCCGCGCCGCGGATCTGGAGCCCTGGCGCTCGGAGTCCTGGTACAACCTCGCGCTGCTGCACAAGTTCCGGCACGACTGGGAGCAGGCACGCACCGCCGGTCTGCGGGCCGTCGCCCTCCTCGACCGGGCCCCCGGGGCCCCCGACTGGTGGAACGTCGGCATCGCCGCCACCGCGCTGCAGGACTGGCCGCTGGCCCGGCGCGCCTGGCAGGCCTACGGACTGCGGCCCGACACCGCCGGCACCGGCCCGATCGAGATGGAGCTCGGCAGTTCCACCGTGCGGCTCTCCCCGGAGGGCGAGGCCGAAGTGGTGTGGGGCCGCCGGCTCGACCCGGCCCGCATCGAGGTGCTGAGCATCCCGCTGCCCTCCTCCGGACGGCGCTGGGGCGAGGTCGTCCTGCACGACGGTGTGCCGCACGGCGAGCGCCGGACCGCCGACGGCGCCACGTACCCGGTCTTCGACGAGATCGAGTTGTGGGCGCCCTCTCCCGTGCCGACCTGGCTGGTGCTGCTGGAAGCCGCCACCGAGGCCGATCGCGACGCGCTGGAGCAGCTGGCCGCCGACGCGGGGTACGCCGCCGAGGACTGGTCGTCCTCCGTTCGGCTGCTGTGCCGGACCTGCTCGGAGAGCCGGATGCCCACCGACGACGGTTCCGACGCCTCCCGCGACCCCCACGACCAGGGGGAGCCCGGCCACCCCGGGCACCTCAGCCACCGCAGCCCGGGCGCCCTGTGGGCCCCGGAGCGCGAGTGCGGCATCGCCGCCCCCGTGGGGCTGGTGCGCGGGCTGCTGGACAGCTGGGTGGCGGACAGCCCGGACACCCGGGACTGGCGTGATCTCGAAGAGGTCTGCTGATCCGGTCGGGTGCACGTACCCTTGATGGGCTATCGAGCGTTGAAGCAGGCCCCAGGAAGGCGTACGACGGACCATGTCGCAGCAGGACACCGAGCAGACCGCATTCACCGACGACGTGACCGGCGCGGAGGAGCGTGAGGCCGCCCACCGCGAGCGCGGCACGGCCCGTCCCATCACGGTCGTCGGCAACCCGGTCCTGCACCACCCGTGCACCCCGGTCACGTCCTTCGACGACGAGCTGGCCGCCCTTGTCGACGACATGTTCGCCAGCCAGCGTGCCGCCGAGGGCGTCGGCCTCGCCGCGAACCAGATCGGCGTGGACCTGCGGGTCTTCGTCTACGACTGCCCGGACGACGACGGGGTCCGCCACGTCGGCCACATCGTCAACCCGGTCATCGACGACCTGCCCGCCGAGCGCCGCGTCCTCGACGACGGCAACGAGGGCTGCCTGTCCGTCCCCGGCGCCTACGCCGAGCTGCCGCGCCCCGACTTCGCGATCTGCCGCGGCCAGGACCTGCACGGCAACCCCGTCGTCGTCCAGGGCACCGGCTTCTTCGCCCGCTGCCTCCAGCACGAGACGGACCACCTCAACGGCTACCTCTACATCGACCGGCTCTCCAAGCGGGACCGCAAGGACGCGCTGCGTCAGATGGCGGAGCTGACCCCGAAGTACGAGACCGTCCCGAACGACTGAGCCGCCGCCGCACCATGACCACCCGGCCCGGGCCCCACGAGGCAGAGCTCATCGCGCGGCCGGGGAGAACGCCCGACGCGCTCCGCATGGCGCTCGCGCAGGTGGCCCCGCACCGCCTGGCGGAGATGGAGCGGCAGAAGAACGAGGCGATCGCCCTCTCCGTCGAGTCGGGTTCGATCGAGCCGCTGCGCGGCTTTCTCGCCGCGTGGGCCGTCCATGTCGAGATCGCCCGCGACCTCGGCACCGCCGCGCGCCTGCGGTCGGCGGAGCACGCCGCCCAGACCCTCGACAGGGACGATCCCTTGTGGAGGGAGGCGACGGCGGAGATCCGGGCCATCTTCGACGAGGCCCGCGCGGCGGTGGGTGGGTGAGCCGGGCCGCCGTTCCCCGGCACGAACGGGTCCGCGCCCCCCAGGTCACCGCCTACTGAGCGAACGGCGGGGCGGCGGGAGGCTGTTGCCGCCCGCCGCCCCGCCCCCCGCAGTGCGGATCAGAAGTCGTCGTCGAAGGAGACCGAGCCCTCGACCGCCACCTGGTACGCGGAGGCGCGGCGCTCGAAGAAGTTGGTCAGCTCCTGGACGTTCTGCAACTCCATGAAGGAGAACGGGTTCTCCGAGCCGTAGCGGGCCGGCAGACCGAGCCGCACCAGACGCTGGTCGGCGACGCACTGGAGGTACTCGCGCATGGAGTCGGTGTTCATGCCGGGCAGGCCGTCGCCGCACAGGTCGCGGGCGAACTGGAGCTCGGCCTCGACGGCCTCCTCCAGCATCGCGGTGACCTCCTTGCCCATCTCCTCGTCGAAGAGGTCGGGCTCCTCCTGGCGGACGGTGTCGACCACGTGGAAGGCGAAGTCCATGTGCATGGACTCGTCGCGGAACACCCAGTTGGTGCCGGTCGCGAGGCCGTGCAGCAGGCCGCGGGACCGGAACCAGTAGACGTACGCGAAGGCACCGTAGAAGAACAGGCCCTCGATGCAGGCCGCGAAGCAGATCAGGTTGAGCAGGAAGCGGCGCCGGTCCGCCCTGCTCTCCAGGCGGTCGATGGACTCCACGGAGTCCATCCAGCGGAAGCAGAACTGCGCCTTCTCGCGGATGGAGGGGATGTTCTCCACCGCGTCGAAGGCCGCGGCGCGCTCCTCGGGATCGGGCAGGTAGGTGTCGAGCAGCGTCAGGTAGAACTGGACGTGCACGGCCTCCTCGAAGAGCTGCCGCGACAGGTACAGCCGCGCCTCGGGGGAGTTGATGTGCTTGTAGAGCGTCAGCACGAGGTTGTTGGCCACGATCGAGTCGCCGGTGGCGAAGAAGGCCACCAGCCGGCCGATCATGTGCTGCTCGCCGGCGGACAGCTTGGCGAGGTCGGCGACGTCGGAGTGGAGGTCGACCTCCTCCACGGTCCAGGTGTTCTTGATGGCGTCGCGGTAGCGCTCGTAGAAGTCCGGGTAGCGCATCGGACGCAGGGTCAGCTCGAAGCCCGGGTCGAGCAGTTTCTTGGTGGAGCTCATTACTGGCAGGCCTCGCAGGACTCGGGGTTCTCAAGGGAGCAGGCGATCGCGTCGGCGTCGGGCGTCGTCTGCTGGACGGGGATGGCGGCGGGCGCGGCCGCGCGGGCGGACTGGGCGATGCGCGTGGCCGGGCGGGAGCGCAGGTAGTACGTCGTCTTCAGGCCCTGCTTCCAGGCGTACGCGTACATCGAGCTGAGCTTGCCGATGGTGGGCGAGGCCATGAAGAGGTTGAGCGACTGGCTCTGGTCGAGGTACGGGGTGCGGGCCGCGGCCATGTCGATCAGGGCGCGCTGCGGCAGCTCCCAGGCGGTGCGGTACAGCTCGCGCACGTCGGCGGGGATCCAGTGGAAGCCCTCGACGGAGCCGTTGGACTCGCGCAGCGCGTCGCGGGTCTGCGCGTCCCAGACGCCGAGCTTCTTCAGGTCGGCCACCAGGTAGGAGTTGACCTGGAGGAACTCACCGCTCAGCGTCTCACGCTTGAAGAGGTTGGAGACCTGCGGCTCGATGCACTCGTACACACCGGCGATGGAGGCGATGGTCGCGGTCGGGGCGATGGCGAGCAGCAGCGAGTTGCGCATGCCGGTGGCGGCGACGCGGGCGCGCAGCGCCTCCCAGCGCTCGGGCCAGTTCTCCTCGGTCGCGTAGTGGTCGGGGTGCAGCACGCCGCGGGCGGCGCGGGTCTGCGACCAGGCCGGGTGCGCGCCGTGGCGCTCGGCCAGGTCGCAGGAGGCCTCGTAGGCGGCGAGCATGATGCGCTCGGCGATCCGGGTGGACAGGGCCTTGGCCTCGGCGGAGTCGAAGGGCAGCCGCAGCTTGAAGAAGACGTCCTGCAGGCCCATCGCGCCCAGGCCCACCGGGCGCCAGCGCTCGTTGGAGGCGGCGGCCTCGCGGGTCGGGTAGAAGTTGATGTCCACGACGCGGTCGAGGAAGGTCACGGCGGTGCGGACGGTGGCGTCCAGCCGCTCCCAGTCGATCGAGCCGTCCTCACCCACGAACGCGCCGAGGTTGACCGAACCGAGGTTGCAGACCGCGGTCTCGCCGTCGTTCGTGACCTCCAGGATCTCGGTGCAGAGGTTGGAGGAGTGGATGACGCGGCCGGGCTCGGCGGTCTGGTTGGCGGTGCGGTTGGAGGCGTCCTTGAAGGTCATCCAGCCGTTGCCGGTCTGCGCGAGGGTGCGCATCATGCGGCCGTACAGCTCGCGGGCCGGGAGGGTCTTGCGGGCCAGGCCCGCCGCCTCGGCCTTGCGGTAGGCGGCGTCGAACTCCTCGCCCCACAGGTCGACGAGTTCGGGCGTGTCGGAGGGGGAGAACAGCGACCAGTCGCCGTCGGCGTCGACGCGGCGCATGAACTCGTCCGGGATCCAGTGCGCCAGGTTGAGGTTGTGGGTGCGGCGCGCCTCCTCGCCGGTGTTGTCGCGCAGTTCCAGGAACTCCTCGATGTCCGCGTGCCAGGTCTCCAGGTAGACGCAGGCGGCGCCCTTGCGGCGGCCGCCCTGGTTCACGGCGGCGACGGAGGCGTCGAGGGTGCGCAGGAACGGGACGATGCCGTTGGAGTGGCCGTTGGTGCCGCGGATCAGCGAACCGCGGGAGCGGATGCGGGAGTACGACAGGCCGATGCCGCCGGCGTGCTTCGACAGCCGGGCGACCTGGTGGTAGCGGTCGTAGAGGGAGTCCAGCTCGTCCAGCGGGGAGTCCAGCAGGTAGCAGGAGGACATCTGCGGGTGCCGGGTGCCGGAGTTGAACAGGGTGGGGGAGCTGGGCAGGTAGTCCAGCCGGCTCATCAGGCCGTACAGCGCGGCGACCTCGTCGAGGGCGCGCGTGGTGTGGTCCTCGGCGAGTCCGCAGGCCACGCGGAGCATGAAGTGCTGCGGGGTCTCGATGACCTGACGGGTGATCGGGTGACGCAGCAGGTAGCGGCTGTGCAGGGTGCGCAGGCCGAAGTAGCCGAAGCGGTCGTCGGCACGGCCGGCGAGGGCGGCGTCGACCAGGCCGTCCAGGCGCGCGGCGTGGGTGGCCACGAACTCGGCGGTGCCGTCGGCGATCAGGCCCTCGCGGTGGCCGACGGCGATGGACGCGGAGAAGGACACCGCTCCCTGGCCGGCCGCCTCCTCGGCGATGGCGAGCGTCAGCAGCCGGGCGGCGAGGCGGGAGTACTGGGGGTCCTCCGAGATCAGCCCGGCGGCGGCCTCGGTGGCCAGCGCCCGCAGTTCCGCCTCGTCCGCGGCGGCGCTGCGGCCGCGCAGCGCGGCGGCGGCGACCCGGCCGGGGTCGGTGTCGGGGAGGTCTGCGGTCAGCTCCGTGAGGGAGCTCAGCAATCCGGTTCCCGGTGAGGCGGGGTCCGATGCGGTGGCGGGTGCTGCGGGCGCGATGGTCACGTGTGCTCTCTCCCTCGAACGGCGACGACGCGGGAGGGAGGGACGGGGCGCACGCAGGGCAGGGCATGCCGCGGCGCGTCCGCCGGCCCAACCCGCGAGGCCCGGACAGTTCACCGTCCGGACGGCGCGCCGGACGGTGCCGTCGGCAGGTACTCGGACTCGCGGGCATGCCTCCGTGGCGCCCGCACACCGTTGCGGGGCAGTCCCGGATTCCCACCGGCTTCCCCTGCGGCGACAGCGGAGTCGAGCATACATCTAGTGGCGCCCGCCCATGACGCCACCAGATGTTGTGTCGGAGCGGTTACGGATTGCCCGGTTCACGCGTGCCAGTCGTGGCCGTCGCGGGAGTCGTGGACGTGTCCGGTCAGGGCGGCGAGCGCCAGAAGGAGGAAGAAGACCAGTGCGGTGACGGTGGCGAGAAGCGTTTCCATGCCTTCGACTGTGCTCCTCGCCGGCCCCCGCCGGGAGTGGCAGGACTGACGTACTCCCTCGAAATCCTGCCACGTCCCTGCCATGCCTCTGCCATGCTGGGCGCATGCTGCAGAACGTGGCCGTGGTGCTGCTCGACGGCGTTCATCCCTTCGAACTGGGCGTGGTCTGCGAGGTGTTCGGACTCGACAGATCGGCTGACGGGCTGCCGGCGTACGACTTCGCCGTGGCCTCCGCGGAAGGCCCCACCCTGAACTCCCCGGGCGGTTTCACCATCGGCACCTCGCACGGGCTGGAACGGCTGGAGGAGGCCGACCTCGTGGCGGTGCCGGCCGGCGACTCCTATGTGCGCCGGGAGTACCCGCCGGAGCTGCTGCGGGCGCTGAACCGCACCGTGGAGCGCGGTGCGCGCGTACTGAGCGTGTGCTCGGGCGTCTTCGTGCTGGCGGCCGCGGGCCTGCTGGACGGCCGCCGCTGCGCGGCGCACTGGCGGCACGCCGAGGAACTGGCGGCCCGTTACCCGCTGGCCCGCGTGGAGCCCGACGTGCTCTATGTGGACGAGGACCCGGTGATCACCTCGGCCGGCACCGCCGCCGGGATCGACGCCTGCCTGCACCTGGTCCGCAAGGAGCAGGGCAGCGACGTGGCCAACGCGATAGCGCGGCGCATGGTGGTGCCGCCGCACCGCGAGGGCGGCCAGGCGCAGTACATCGAGCGGCCGCTGCCGCGCACGCGGTGCGACACCGTGGGGGAGGTCCTCGGCTGGATGGAACGCCACCTGGACCGCGAGGTGAGCGTGGACGAGCTCGCGGCCCGCGCCCACATGTCGCCGCGCACCTTCGCCCGCCGCTTCCAGCAGGAGACCGGGACGACTCCCTACCGGTGGCTGCTGGGGCAGCGGGTGCTGCTGGCCCGGGAGTTGCTGGAGGCCACCGACGCGACGGTGGACGCGGTCGCGCTCCGCGCGGGATTCGGCAACGCGGCGACCCTGCGCCACCACTTCGCGCGCTGGGTGGGAACCACCCCGCAGGCGTACCGCCGTGCCTTCCGTCGGCCGGAGGGGGCGCGTACGGCGTGACGACGGGCCGCCGTCCCGTCCCTGGGCGGCGGCCCGTGACCGTGGCCGGTGGTGGCCGTCAGTGGCCGGCGACCACCGGCGTTTCCCGCTGCACGCCGGGGTCGCCGGCGTCGGCGGAGTAGTCCTGCTGGGCCGTCTCGTCCACGCCCTCGGGCGCCTTGAGGGCCCGCAGGACCAGGGTGAGGACGACGCTGACCACCACGTTGAGGACGAAGGCGGTCAGGCCGATGTAGCCGATCTGCCCGATGACCGGGATGGTGTCGGAGGAACCGCCGAAGTGCTTCTGGGCGGGGCTCGCGACGCCGTAGGCGACCCAGGTGCCGTAGACCATGCCGACCGCCCAGCCGGCCAGCAGCGCCCAGCGGTGGAACCAGCGGGTGAACAGCCCGCCGACCAGGGCCGGGAAGGTCTGCAGGATCCAGATGCCGCCCAGCAGCTGGAAGTTGATGGCGACCGTCTTGTCCATGGTGAGGACGAAGACCAGCGCGCCGACCTTGACCAGCAGCGAGACGATCTTGGAGACCTGGGTCTCCTGCGCCGGGGTGGCGTCGGGCTTGATGAAGTCCTTGTAGATGTTGCGGGTGAACAGGTTCGCCGCGGCGATCGACATGATCGCGGCGGGCACCAGGGCGCCGATGCCGATCGCGGCGAAGGCCACGCCCGCGAACCAGGACGGGAACATGTTCTCGAACAGCTGGGGGATCGCCAGTTGCCCGTTGTAGCCCGTGATCCCGGCCCCGACCCCGCTCGCCAGCGCCATGAAGCCGAGCATCGCCAGCAGGCCGAGCATCAGCGAGTACAGCGGCAGCACGGTGGTGTTGCGGCGGATGACGTCACGGCTGCGGCTGGAGAGCACCGCGGTGACCGAGTGCGGGTACATGAACAGTGCGAGGGCCGAGCCCAGCGCCAGCGTCCCGTACGCCCACTGCGCGGTGTCGCCGGGTGCCAGCGCCCCGCGGGGCTTGCCGGTGGCCGGGCTGACCTGCGAGTAGGCCTCGCCCGCCTTGGCGAAGATGTCGTCGAAGCCGCCGAGTTTGATCGGTATGTAGATGATCGCCACGGCGATGACGATGTAGATCAGGGTGTCCTTGACGAACGCGATCAGCGCGGGCGCGCGCAGGCCCGAGGAGTACGTGTACGCGGCCAGCACGCCGAAGGCGATGAGCAGCGGCAGGTCCTTGACGAACCAGTTGGACGACGCGCCGCCGCCCACGCCCATCACGTCCAGCACCGCCTGGATGCCGACGAGCTGGAGCGCGATGTAGGGCATGGTGGCGAGGATGCCGGTGACGGCCACCGCCAGGGACAGGCTCTTGGAGCCGAAGCGGCCGCGGACGAAGTCCGAGGTGGTGACGTAGCCGTGCTTGTGGGACACCGACCACAGCCGCGGCAGGAAGGTGAAGACCAGCGGGTAGACCAGGATCGTGTACGGCACCGCGAAGAAGCCGGCCGCGCCCGCCGCGTACACCGCCGCCGGGACGGCGACGAAGGTGTAGGCCGTGTACAGGTCGCCGCCCAGCAGGAACCAGGTGATCCAGCCGCCGAAGCTGCGGCCGCCGAGCCCCCACTCGTCCAGGTGCAGGGAGTTCTCGGCCTTGCGCCAGCGCGCGGCGAGGAAGCCGAGCACCGTGACGACCACGAAGAAGAAGATGAAGACGGCGAGTGCGACGCCGTTGACCCCGTCATTCACTTCGACGCCTCCTTCCGTGCCCGCTCCTCGCGGCGGACCAGGACGTACGCGGTGTACGTCAGGCCCGAGGAGAGGAACACCCACAGCATCTGGTACCAGTAGAAGAACGGGATGCCGATGAACTCGGGGGTCAGCGTCGCGTACGAGCCGACCCAGAGCATCGCGACGAACGGGATGACGAGGCAGACACCGGCGATCACACGGGTGGGGGTGACCACCGGTGGCCGGACCGGAGTTCCGGTTGGTTGCTCGGACATTGCTGCGGCTCCGTCCTGATCTCACTCCTGTGTAATGCGCAGGAAATCTAGGTCAGGCACCGGCGCACGTCACTACCCGTCCGCATTGCGGTATGGAAACGATCTCCGGGGACGGGAACCTTCCGGGAACTTCCCGGCATCCTCACCGGGCTACGGCCGGCGCAGCCGTGCCACGAACTTGTAGCGGTCGCCGCGGTAGACCGAGCGCACCCACTCCACCGGCTGCCCGCCGGTGTCGATGGAGTGCCGGGACAGCAGCAGCATCGGCAGCCCCACGTCGGTGCCGAGCAGTCCGGCCTCGCGCGGGGTGGCCAGCGAGGTCTCGATGGTCTCCTCGGCCTCGGCCGGCCGCACGTCGTAGACCTCGGCGAGCGCGGTGTAGAGCGAGGTGTACTTGGCCAGGCTGCGGCGCAGCGCGGGGAAGCGCTTGGCCGACAGATGGGTGGTCTCGATCGCCATCGGCTCGCCGTTGGCCAGCCGCAGCCGCTCGATGCGCAGCACGCGGCCACCGGCCTTCATGTCCAGCAGCTCGGCCAGCCGGTCGTCGGCGGTGATGTAGCCGATGTCCAGCAGCTGCGAGGTGGGCTCCAGGCCCTGGGCCCGCATGTCCTCGGTGTACGAGGTGAGTTGCAGCGCCTGGGAGACCTTCGGCTTGGCGACGAAGGTGCCCTTGCCCTGGATGCGCTCCAGCCGTCCTTCGACGACCAGCTCCTGAAGGGCCTGGCGCACGGTGGTGCGGGAGGTGTCGAACTCCGCCGCCAGGGTGCGCTCCGGGGGCACCGGCGAGCCGGGCGGCATCGTCTGCGTCAGTTCCAGCAGATGGCGCTTGAGCCCGTAGTACTTGGGCACCCGGGCGGTTCGTCCGGCCGCGGTCGCCGCGGTTGCCGCGGTCTCCGCGGACTCCGTCACCGCCGCTCCGGTCTCGCCGTCGCTGTCCATCGCCTGTGCTCCCGTGTGCTGTCGTGCTGCCGTCACCGGCTCCTCCGTCATTCGCGGCTCACATCGTGGCACGGTCGGGGCCCACATCGCGTAACGGGCCCAGATGTCGGTCCGGTAACGGACGCGACCGGTGCTCTTATACACCCTTGACACCCCTAAAGGTCTAGGCCAAGCTTCGGGCACTGGTCTACACCACTTGGTACTCACTGCCCTGGGGAGGGTGTTGTGAAGCGCAAGCTGATCGCGGCGATCGGTGTCGCAGTCATGGTCGCCGGCGTTGCGGCCTGCGGTTCGGACGACAAGGGCTCCGACAAGGCCGCAGCGCCCAAGGAGATCACCGTCTGGCTGGCGGTCGACGCACAGAAGAACTGGCCCGAGCTGGTGAAGCAGGCGGACGACGCCTTCACGGCCGCGCACAAGGGCGTGAAGATCCACCACGAGTACTACGAGTGGACCGCCAAGAACCAGAAGCTCGACGCCGTCCTCGCCACCAAGAAGGTGCCGGACGTGGTCGAGATGGGCAACACCGAGACGCTCGGCTACCTGGTCAAGGGCGCGTTCGCCCCGATCGACAAGAGCAAGTTCGAGAACTCCGGCGACTGGCTGGACGCCCTGGAGGGCTCGGTCACGTACAACGGCAAGACCTACGGCGTGCCTTACTACGCCGGTGCCCGCGTCGGTACCTGGCGCAAGGACGTCGCCAAGGCGGCCGGCGTCACCAAGGCCCCCGCCACCTGGGCCGAGCTCACCGACGCCCTCGACAAGATCCAGAAGAAGAACGGCGACAAGTTCTCCGCCTGGTACCAGCCCAGCCGCGACTGGTACACCGCGCTGGCCTTCGTCAAGGACGCCGGCGGCGACGTCGCCAAGGAGGACGGCGGCAAGTGGACCGCCTCCCTGTCCGACCCCAAGTCCATCGAGGGCCTGAAGACCTGGAAGGGCGTCCTCGACAAGTACTTCCACGGCGACAAGAACAAGGACGAGTCCGACCGCTACATCGTCTACGGCCAGGGCAAGTCCGCGCTCATCTACGGCGCCAGCTGGGAGGGCGGCGCCGCCGCCGACCCCAAGACCGACAAGACCGGCACGCTCAAGGACAACCTGGAGACCTTCGCGCTCCCCGGCCCGAACGGCGACCTCCTGCCGAACTTCATCGGAGGCTCCGACCTGGTCATCCCCGCCAAGTCCGCCGCGCAGGACCTCGCCGCCGACTGGATCAACGCCTTCACTGATTCGGCCGCCCAGAAGGTCCTGATCTCCAAGGGCAACCTGCCCAACGCCAAGTCCCTGCTCGCCCCGCTGAAGGACGACCCGGCCACGGCCGCCTCGGCCCGCGCCAACGAGAACACCTGGTTCGTCCCGACCGCGCCGGGCTGGCTGCAGGTCGAGAAGAAGCAGATCCTGCAGAACATGCTCAACGACATCGCCGTCGGCAAGGCGTCCATCGAGGACGCCACGAAGTCCGCCGACGAGCAGATCAACGCGGTGATCAACGCCGGCTGACCGGGGATCAGGGCAACCACAGTGATCGACGCCGGCCGGCCGCCCTCGGGCGGCCGGCTCCGGTGCGCGACCACCAGGCACTGGAGTAGCCGAGGAGCACATGATGAGTGCCGTTGACACACCGCTCGACAAAGTGCCGCTCCCGCGGCAACCGGCCGGACCGGGCCGCAGGCCACGCCGCCTGGGCGGGGCCGCGCTCCCCTGGGCCCTGCTCGCACCGACCATCGGCGTCCTGGTGCTGGTCCTCGGGTACCCGCTGGTCCGGCTGATCACCCTGTCCTTCAAGCAGTACGGGCAGGCCGAGCTCTGGCAGGGGCTGCCCGGCGACTGGCAGGGCTTCGCCAACTACACGCATGTGCTCGGCGATTCGGAGTTCTGGGCCGTCGTCCTGCGCACCCTGCTGTTCACCGTCGCCGCGGTGCTGCTCACCCTGGTGCTCGGCATGGCGGTGGCGCTGCTGCTCCAGAGGGTCTCGCCCTGGATGAAGACGCTGATCAACATCGCCCTGGTGGCGAGCTGGGCCATGCCCGTCGTCGTCGCCATCACCGTCTTCAAGTGGATGTTCGACAGCGACTACGGTGTCCTCAACTGGCTGCTCAGCCGGCTGCCCGGGGTCGACTTCAGCGGCCACAACTGGTTCACCGACACCCGGCAGGGCTTCCTCGTCATCACCCTGATGGTGGTCTGGGGGGCCATCCCCTTCGTCGCCATCACCCTGCACGCCGGTCTCACCCAGGTGCCCAGGGAACTGGAGGAGGCCGCCCGGATGGACGGCGCCGGTCCGGTCAAGGTCTTCCGGCACGTCACCCTCCCGGTGCTCAAGCCGCTCATCGTCATGCTGACCACCCTGTCGGTCATCTGGGACATGGGCGTCTTCCCGCAGGTCTTCCTCATGCGCGACGGCCACCCCGAGCCCGACTACCAGGTGCTCACCACCTACTCCTACGACCAGGCCTTCGTCGCCAACGACTACGACGCGGGCGCGGCCATCGCCGTCATCACCGTGCTGCTGCTCCTCGGCGTGATGGCCGTCTACATGCGCCAGATGCTGAAGATCGGAGAGGTGGAGTGACGACCGTGCTCGACACCGCCCCCGCCCCGGCGGCCCCGCCCGCCTCCCCGGCCCGCCGCGCCGCCCGGCGCCCGCGCCGCAAGGGACGTACCGTCTACAACCTGCTCGGCCTGCTGGTCGTGGTCGTCACCGGCTTCCCGGTCTACTGGATGCTGAACACGGCGTTCAAGCCCGCCAAGGACGCCATCGACCCCGACCCCAAGTTCTTCCCGACCAGCCTGTCCTTCCAGAACTTCTCCGACGCCCTCGGCATCGGTGACTTCTGGGGCTCGGTCGGCCGCAGCCTCATCGTCTCCGGCTCGACGGTCGGCCTCGGCCTGGTCATCGGGCTGCTGGCGGCGCTGGCCATCTCGCGCTTCGTCTTCCGCGGCCGCAAGGCGGTCATCGTCGCGATCCTCGCCGTCCAGATGGTGCCGCTGGTCGCGATGATCATCCCGGTCTTCCTGCTGCTGAACCAGATCGACCAGATCGACAAGCTCTCCGGCCTGGTCATCACCTACCTGACCTTCGTGCTGCCGTTCACGGTCTGGACCCTGCGCGGCTTCATCGTCAACATCCCCAAGGAACTGGAGGAGTCGGCGATGGTCGACGGGTGCACGCGCATGGGCGCGTTCCTCCGCGTCGTGCTGCCGCTACTCGCCCCCGGCCTCGTGGCCACCTCGATCTACGCGCTCATCCAGGCCTGGAACGAGTACCTCTACGCGATGCTCATCATGAGCCAGGAGCACCAGACCGCCACCGTCTGGCTGGGCAACTTCGTCACCTCGCGCGGCACCGACTACGCGCCGATGATGGCGGGTTCGACCATGATGGGCGTTCCTGTGGTGGTCTTCTTCCTGATCGTGCAGCGCAAGGTCGCCGCCGGCCTGACCGCCGGGGCGGTGAAGGGATGACCGAGACCTTGAGTCAGATCCCCGACGGCACCGCGGACGCCGACGACCTCGCGCGGGACGCCCTCGCCGTCCTGCAGCCCGGATTCCACGGCACCACCGCCCCCGAGTGGCTGCTGCGCCGGCTCGCCGAGGGCCTCGGTTCCGTGGCGCTGTTCGCCCGCAACATCGAATCGCCCGAGCAGCTCGCCGCGCTCACCGCGCAACTGCGCGCGGTACGGCCCGAGGTGCTGATCGCCGCCGACGAGGAGGGCGGCGACGTGACCCGGCTGGAGGCCCGCACCGGCTCCTCCTTCCCCGGCAACCTCGCGCTGGGCGCGGTCGACGACACCGCCCTGACCCGTGACGTCGCCGCCGAGCTGGGCCGCCGGCTCGCCGCCTGCGGGGTCAACCTCAACTGGGCGCCGTCCGCCGACGTCAACTCCGATCCCGGCAACCCGGTCATCGGGGTGCGGTCCTTCGGCTCGGAGCCGCTGCTCGTCGCCCGGCACACCGCCGCCTATGTGGAGGGGCTGCAGTCCGCGGGCGTGGCCGCCTGCACCAAGCACTTCCCCGGGCACGGCGACACCTCCGTCGACTCCCACCACGCCCTGCCCCGCGTGGACGTCGACCTGGACACCCTGCACTCCCGCGAACTCGCCCCGTTCCGCGCCGCCCTGGCCGCGGGCACCAAGGCCGTCATGAGCGCGCACATCCTCGTCCCGGCCCTCGACCCCGACCGCCCCGGCACGCTCAGCCCCGCCGTCCTGACCGGGCTGCTGCGCGACGAGCTGGGCTACGACGGCCTCGTCGTCACCGACGGCATCGAGATGCGCGCCATCGCCGACACCTACGGCGTCGAGCGCGGCACGGTGCTGGCCATCGCGGCCGGTGCCGACGCCATCTGCGTCGGCGGCGGCCTCGCCGACGAGGAGACCGTGGTCGCCCTGCGCGACGCGATCGTCGACGCCGTGCGCGTCGGCGAACTGCCGCGCGGGCGGCTCGCCGACGCCGCCGCCCGGGTACGGGCGCTGGCCGCCTGGACCACCGGCGCGGCCGCCGCCGCCGACGACGGCGCGCCGGACCCCGACATCGGCCTCACGGCCGCGCGGCGCGCGCTGCGCGTGACGCGGACCGGGGCGTACGAGCCGGTCACCGAGGCGCCCTACGTCGTGGCCTTCACGCCGGTCGCCAACATCGCCGTCGGCGCCGAGACACCGTGGGGCGTCGCCGCGGAACTCGACCGGCTGCTGCCCGGGACAGTGACCGGCACCTTCCGCCAGGGCGATGCTTTGACCGCAAATGTGCTCCGCTCCGCGGCGAACCGTAGGATCGTCGCAGTGGTCCGTGACGTGCACCGTCACCCGTGGATGGCCGAAGCGCTGGGTGCCCTGCTCGCCGCCCGGCCGGACACGGCGGTGGTGGAGATGGGCGTTCCCCAGGCTCCGCCCTCCGGCGCGCTGCACATCGCGACCCACGGCGCGGCCCGCGTGTGCGGGCGAGCGGCCGCGGAGGTCGTCGTCGGCAAGGACGCCGACGCCTGACCGCCCCGGTGGCGCCACCCGTTCCAGAGACCGACCTGGAGGCTCCCAGAATGTCCGCCCCGACTCCGACCCAGCAGCCCCCGATGCCGGGCCGGATCATGTCCGGTGAGATGGCCGAGCAGCCCACCGTGCTGCGCCGCATCCTCGAGGAGGGCGCGCCGCGCATCCGTGAGACCGCCGAGCGGATCGCCGCGCGCAACCCGCGCTTCGTGCTGCTCACCGCGCGCGGCACCTCCGACAACGCGGCGCTGTACGCGAAGTACTTGATCGAGGTGCTGCTCGGCAAGCCGGCGGGCCTGACCTCCATGTCCACCACGACCGCCTACGGCGCCCGCCCGGACCTCACCGACTGCCTGGTCGTCACCGTCAGCCAGTCCGGCGGCTCGCCCGACCTGGTGGCCTCCACCCGGGCGGCCCGCGAGGCCGGCGCGATCACCCTGGCGGTCACCAACAACGCCGACTCGCCGCTGGCCGAGGTCTCCGAGTTCCACATCGACGTGCTCGCCGGACCGGAGAAGGCGCTCCCGGCGACCAAGACGTACACGGCCGAACTGCTCGCCCTCTACCTCTTCGTCGAGGGCCTGCGCGGCGGCGACGGCAACGCCGCCAAGATCCTTCCCGAGCTGGCCGAGCAGATCCTGGCCCGGGGGGACGAGGTCAAGGCGCTGGCCGGCCGGTACCGCTTCGCCGAGCGCCTGGTGCTCACCTCGCGGGGCTACGGCTACCCGACCGCGAAGGAGGCCGCGCTGAAGCTGATGGAGACCAGCTACATCCCGGCCCTGTCCTTCTCCGGCGCCGACCTGCTGCACGGTCCGCTGGCGATGGTCGACAACGTCTCGCCGGTCATCGCCATCGTCACCGAGGGCAAGGGCGGCCAGGCCCTGCAGCCCGTCCTGGACCGGCTCCGCGGCCGGGGCGCCGACCTCGTCGTGATCGGCAACCAGGCGTCCGTCGAGGCCGCCTCCGCGGGCTTCGTCCTGCCGACCGCGGGCGTCGCCGAGGAGGTCCAGCCGATCCTGGAGATCCTGCCGCTGCAGATGCTCGCCTACGAGATCACCATCGCCCGCGGCCAGGACCCGGACGCGCCGCGCGCCCTGGCGAAGGTGACCGAGACGCACTGACGCCGCTTTGCGCTCCGGCCCGTGGGCGCGGTGGACGGGAGGCCGATCCGGTCTCCCGCCCGCCGTGTCCGCGGGCCTTTTCGCGCCGTGAAACGTCAAAGCTCTGAAGGCGGTGCGGGAAAGGAGTGGGGGTACACGGCACGGACGCCGCACGGGTGCCCCGCGGATGCCCCGGAAACCACTTCGGGCCGCGGCGCCGGAACGGGACCCTCAACCCGTCCAGCACCGCAGCCCGGAGCTGCTGTCGGCACCCGGCACGCGGGGTGTGCGGTTCCCGCGGCTCACTGGGGCCGACTCGTGAGGCCAGGCGCAGTCAGGGCAGAGAGCGCCCCGGCCTCGCTCCACCCTTCTGTGCGGGAAGGGCGGAAGTTCAGTTGTTCACATCAATTCTGGACTAGACCATTATCCGTTGTCCATAACCTGACGCAGTCAGATCATAGGGGCTGGAAGGCCTTTGTGGGGACTGGATGTCAGCGCTTGCCATGAGCGCGGGTACGCTCATTTGCGTGCCCTCCATGAACGATCTCGTACGCCAGCACACCGACCTCGATGATTCCGATCTCGAGTGGCTTCATCTCCTGGTGTCGGAGTGGCAATTGCTCTCGGATCTCTCCTTCGCCGATCTCGTCCTGTGGGTGCCGACGAGCGACGGCACGCGGTATGTCTCCGTCGCGCAGATGCGCCCCAACACCGGCCCCACCTCCTACCAGGACGACATGGTCGGCCATCTCGTGCCGCGTGGCCGCCGCCCGATGCTGGACGCCGCGCTCGACGAGGGGCGGATCGTGCGGGAGGGCGACCCCGAGTGGCGCGAGGAGGTGCCGGTGCGGGTCGAGTCGATCCCCGTGCGCCGGGCCGGACGGGTCCTCGGGGTGATCGCGCGCAACACCAACCTGCTCACCGTGCGCACGCCGAGCCGGCTGGAGCTCACCTATCTGCAGAGCGCGTCCGACCTGGCGCAGATGATCGCGGCCGGCACGTTCCCCTTCCCGTCCGAGCAGGTCGACATGGACGCCTCGCCGCGCGTCGGCGACGGGCTGATCCGCCTCGACGCCGACGGCATCGTCCAGTACGCCAGCCCCAACGCCCTCTCCGCGTACCACCGCCTCGGCCAGGCCGCGGACCTCGTCGGCCACCATCTGGGCACCGCCACCGCCGAGCTGGCCCCCTCCCGCGGCAAGAGCCACGAGGCGCTGGTGACCGTCGCCAGCGGCAAGGCGCCGCGCGAGACCGAGATCGAGGGCAACGGCGGCGTCATCCAGCTGCGCGCCATCCCGCTGAGCCCCAAGGGCGTCCGCAGCGGATCGCTGGTGCTGCTGCGCGACGTGACCGAGCTGCGCCGCCGCGAACGGGAGCTGATCACCAAGGACGCCACCATCCGGGAGATCCACCACCGGGTGAAGAACAACCTCCAGACGGTCGCCGCCCTGCTGCGGCTCCAAGCCCGCCGGATGGATTCCGACCAGGGGCGCGAGGCGCTGGAGGAGGCGGTGCGGCGGGTCGGCTCGATCGCGATCGTGCACGAGACGCTGTCGCAGAACCTCGACGAGCGCGTCGAGTTCGACGAGATCGCCGACCGCGTGCTGGCCATGGTCGCCGAGATCTCACCCGGTCGGGTCACCACCCGGCGCGCCGGATGCTTCGGCGTCCTCAGCGCGGACGTCGCCACGCCGCTGGCGATGGTCCTCACCGAGCTGCTGCAGAACGCCCTCGAGCACGGATTCGGCCCCGCGGAACAGGGGTCGGTCGAGGTCTCGGCGGAGCGGCGCCACGGCAGGCTGGCGATCGCCGTGCGCGACGACGGCCGCGGCCTGCCCCCGGGCTTCGACCCGCAGCAGGCGGGCAACCTCGGTCTGCAGATCGTACGGACCCTGGTGGTGGGGGAGTTGGGCGGCACCTTCGACATGGTCCCGGCCGACGGACGCGGGACGAAGGTGCTGCTGGAACTGGCACTGGAGAGCTGAACGCCCGCCGCGGGACCGGCCGGAGGAACGGAGAAGCCCCGGCTGCTCGGGCGAGCTGCCGGGGCTTCCTGCGTCGTGATGCTGCGCGGTTCGGAGGTGCTGCGCGCTGCGGCTCGGGGGTAAGCGCGTGTGTCAGGCGCTGGCGTTGCGGGCGCGGTTGCGGGCGGCGCGGCGCTTCATTGCGCGACGCTCGTCCTCGCTGAGGCCACCCCACACGCCGGCGTCCTGGCCGGTCTCGAGGGCCCACTGCAGGCACTGCTCCATGACGGGGCAGCGGCGGCAGACGGCCTTGGCTTCCTCGATCTGCAGCAGCGCAGGACCGGTGTTGCCGATGGGGAAGAAGAGCTCAGGGTCTTCTTCGCGGCAAACGGCGTTGTGACGCCAGTCCATGGCTGCTCCATCTCCTTGTATTGCTTGCACGTTGCTTGTGAATGTGAACGCTTTCACGAATCCCCAGACACGGCACGGGACATCGCCCAGTCTCCTGGGTGCGGTCCCGCGGGGGTGTGGTGAGGATTCCGGCTACTGAGGACGCCCGAAGAGCGGCTGTCCCGATCGCCAAGAAGAGGTTCGCAAACCTGGGCTGCGGATACAACCCCTTCCGGAAACTTTTTTTTGATTCCTCGGTGTCGGCTCGGTCACAGCCGTACTTCCATGGGGTGCAGGGCAGCCTAAACGTTCGAGTGGAAGGACTTTATGTCCTTCTGCTTACACAATCACACGCAGTGCACGGCGTACGCCTGAGAAGGTTGCGCTGATTCGCAGTCCCAGGTGGTCTCCGTCCACCTGGAACGGCAGTGGCGCCTGCGAATGCAAGGTGAAGTCCGTCAGATCGTGCAGCGAGGTCACGTGCTTCCCGTGCGGCCCCCGGTCGGGGGTCGAACGCAGCAGCTGCGTGGCGATGCGGGTCACCGCGGGGGTCGACAGACGGGACAGCCCGAGCACGTCCAGAGCCGTGTCGAAGGACGCCCGCGGCGACGCGTAGACCGGGCGATTGCCCAGGTAGGTCCAGGGGGTGGTGTTGCAGACTATGGCGATCGCGAGATCGGTGACCGGGTCCTCGCCCGGCTGCTCCAGCGTGATCGTCCCGCCGCGGCGCGAGGACTCCGCGAGGAACTGGCGGACCATCTGCCGTATGTAGAGCGCGTGCGTCGACCGCTTGCCGAGCTCCCGCTGCTGTTCGACCCGGCCGACGACACCGGCGTCGAAACCGAGGCCGGCGCAGAAGGTGAACCAGCGTGCCGGCACGCCCTCGTCCGCGGTGCCCGGCGTGCCGCTCACGCGGCCGAGGCCCACCGTCCGCGAGTTCCCGTCCCGCAGGGCGTCCAGCAGCGCCCCGGTCGCCTCCACGGGGTCGTTGGGGAGCCCCAGGGCGCGCGCGAAGACATTGGTGGAGCCGCCCGGCACCACCGCGAGCTTCGGCAGCCCCTCCGGGTCGGGGCCGTTGTGCAGCAGGCCGTTGACGACCTCGTTGACGGTGCCGTCGCCGCCCAGGGCCACGACGAGCTCGATCTCGCCGCCCTCCGCGGCCTGCCGCGCGAGGTCGCGCGCGTGGCCCCGGTACTCGGTGGCGGCCACCTCCAGCTTCAGGTCGCTGGCGAGCGCGTGCGCGAGGACGTCACGGGTTCGGGCGCTGGTGGTGGTGGCGGCGGGATTGACCACGAGGAGAGCGCGCATGACCGCCAGGGTACCTACCGGGCGGTACCGGCCCGTAATCCCGGTGGGAGCGCAGGCCGATACCCTGCTGGGGTGAGTGGCACAGAGAACACCGTGCGCCCGGGCCGTACGCGCCGCCTCGCGGCGGCCGCCGCGGTCGCGGCACTGGAAGGCGCCGCGCTGGCCGCGTGGGGCATCGCCATGCTCGTCCTCGGGCTGGTCGGCAACCCCGACAGCCCGCGCCAGGCCGAGGCCGGCGGCCTGACCGTACTGGCCCTGGCGGCCATGCCGCTGGCGGCGGCGTACGGGCTGTGGCACGCCCGCCGGTGGAGCCGCGGACCCGCCCTCATCATCCAGCTCGTCGCCCTGCCGGTCGCCTGGACCATGGCGCAGAACGGCGGCGTGATGATCGCCGCGGGCGCGGCCCTGGGCGCCGCGGCGATCGCCGAACTGGTGCTCCTCGTGCACCCCGCGGCCACCGAGGCCCTCGGCATCGCCGCCACCGAGGGCTAGCTACCGCCGGGCGGTGCGCCCAGGCACGACACTCCCCCCGGCCTTCGGCCCGGGGGAGTGGTGGCATCGTCCGAGCAGCCCGACCACGCCGATCACGGGACGCCTCCCCGCCGTGCGATGTGCCGCACCCGGGGGAGCCGCGGGACCCGCCCTCCGGGCCGTCGGCGGTGCCGTCACTCCTCGACGAGGAGCTTGTCGCGCAGCTGTGCCAGGGTGCGGGCGAGCAGCCGGGAGACGTGCATCTGGGAGATGCCGACCTCCTGCGCGATCTGCGACTGCGTCATGTTGCCGAAGAATCGCAGCAGCAGGATCTTCTTCTCGCGCGGCGGCAGCTGCTCCAGCAGCGGCTTGAGGGACTCCCGGTACTCCACACCCTCCAGGGCGTCGTCCTCGGCGCCCAGGGTGTCGGCCACGGCCGGCGACTCGTCGTCGGTGTCGGGCACGTCGAGCGAGAGCGTGCTGTAGGCGTTGGCGGATTCGAGGCCTTCGAGGACCTCCTCCTCCGTGATCTTCAGATGCTCCGCCAGCTCGTGCACGGTCGGGGCACGGCCGTGCCGCTGGGAGAGCTCGCCGGTCGCCGTCGTGAGCGCCAGGCGCAGCTCCTGGAGCCGCCGCGGGACGCGTACGGCCCAGCCCTTGTCCCGGAAGTGGCGCTTGATCTCGCCGACCACGGTGGGGGTGGCGTACGTGGAGAACTCCACCCCGCGGTCCACGTCGAAGCGGTCGACGGACTTGATCAGGCCGATCGTGGCGACCTGGGTGAGGTCGTCGAGCGGCTCGCCGCGGTTGCGGAA
Source organism: Streptomyces sp. NPDC046977 (assembly GCF_040644455.1). Taxonomy (NCBI): domain Bacteria; kingdom Bacillati; phylum Actinomycetota; class Actinomycetes; order Kitasatosporales; family Streptomycetaceae; genus Streptomyces; species Streptomyces sp. NPDC046977. The sequence goes on along the minus strand of NZ_JBEYWO010000011.1, from coordinate 101,060 downwards.
GCGCCGGGCCAGGTGCTCCACCAGCGGCAGGTGCATCCGCACCAGCCGGTTGCGCAGCTCGGCCCGCTCCGGTGAACCCGGCGGAAGCTTGCCCAGCTCCACGAAGAGCGCACGCGCCCCGGCCCGGTCGTGCGGGTCGTGGTGCTCGTGCTGCTCCTGTTGCTCCTGCTCCATGCGACCCGCCTGATCCGCCAGATCCGTCTGCTCGGGCGCGTCCTTGTCGTCGGGACGGTCCGCCGGTCCATCGCCGGGATGGGGCCGTGCCTCGTCCTGTCGCGCCGCAGGGGCGGGTACGGGGCGGCCCCTCACCCCGGGCGTACTGCCTTCCAGATCGTTCACGGCGATTCCCCCGTTACAGCTGTCCCGGTCCGGCACCGCGCTTCTTGTGCAGGGCGATGCTCACGGTCTTGTCCTCGGCCACGCTGGAGTCCACCTCGCCGGCCAGGGCGGAGAGCACCGTCCAGGCGAAGGTGTCGCGCTCCGGGGCGCGGCCGTCGGTCGTGGGAGCCGACACGGTCACCCACAGTGCGTCCCCGACCAGGCGGAAGACACAGCTCAGCACGGACCCCGGGACGGCCTGCTGGAGCAGAATCGCGCACGCCTCGTCAACGGCGATGCGCAGGTCTTCGATCTCGTCGAGGGTGAAGTCCAAGCGGGCCGCGAGGCCGGCGGTCGCCGTACGCAGCACCGAAAGATAGGCCCCCGCCGCGGGCAGCCGGACCTCGACGAAGTCCTTCGACCCGGGCTCGCCTGCGATCTCGGACACCCTCACCTCCAAGGTGGCACTCGCACTGCCCTCATCGGCACTGCACTGATCTGGTTCGGTTCGCCAGCGACGCTATCGCGATCCGTACCCCGGTGTCGCCCGGACGGAGCACGGCCGCCGCCATGAATGAGCCCCGGCCCGGCACCCCATGGCTGTCACCCATAGTAGGCGCATGCGCACGCACCGTGGGTAGGGGGCGAGGGGTCTCAATTCGAAAGAGAAGTCGCTTTGTTGACACGGGCCTGCTCCGCGAGGGTGCGCAGCGGTTCGCCGGTCAGCCGCTGCACGGTCCAGCCGTCCTGGGGACGGGCGCCCATCGCACGGTAGAACGCGATCGACGGCTCGTTCCAGTCCAGTACGGACCACTCGAAGCGCTCGTAGCCCCGCTCGACGCAGACGGCGGCCAGCTCGGCGAGAAGCGCCTTGCCGTGGCCGCCCCCGCGCGCGGAGGGGCGCACGAACAAGTCCTCAAGGTACACGCCGTGGGTACCGGTCCAGGTGGAGAAATTCAGGAACCACACGGCGAAGCCCACCACGGCGCCGGTGTCGTCGTCCTCGGCGATGAACGCGAAGACCGCGGCCCCGGGACCGAAGAGTGCCTCGTGCAGCTGCGCGGGGGTCGCCCGCGCGCTGTCCGGCTCCCGCTCGTACTCCGCGAGTTCGCGGATCATCGAGTGGATCTCCGGGATGTCGCCGGGCGCCGCGGATCGGATCATGCGGCCAAGGCTAACCGCTCGGCCGGCCCGTCACGACGGCGGCGAGGACCGTGCCCTCGGCGAAGGCGCCTTCGGCGGCCAGCGAGAACAGGCCGTGCAGCATCTTGGCGACGTACACGGGGTCCGGCACGAAGCCGTGGCGCGCGCCGAAGTCCTCCGCGAAGGCGTCGAGGGCGGGCGTGCGGCGGGCGTAGCCGCCGTGGTGGAAGCGCTCCTCCAGATGCCAGTCCCCGCGCCGCCCGCCGAAGGCCGCCTCCTGGAGGCGGCCTATGTCCTCGCGCAGGAATCCGCCGCCCTTGAGGACGGGAAAGCCGATCGCGCGCTGCCCCGGGCCCAGTCCCGCGGCGAGGCCCGCCAGGGTGCCGCCCGTGCCGCAGGCGACACCGACGACGTCCGCCGTACCGCGCAGTTCCTCGCCGAGTGCCACGCACCCTTGTGCGGCCAGGGCGTTGCTGCCGCCCTCGGGCACCACATAGGCGGGGCCGAACCGCTCCAGGAGCGCCGCCAGGACCTCGGGCTCGTCCTTGCGGCGGTAGGTCGCGCGGTCCAGGAAGTGCAGGCGCATGCCGTCGGCGGCGGCACGGGCGAGCGAGGGGTTCAGCGGGCGCCGGGCGAGTTCGTCGCCGCGCACGACCCCGACGGTGGCCAGTCCCATCAGCCGGCCCGCGGCGGCCGTGGCGCGCAGGTGGTTGGAGTAGGCCCCGCCGAACGTCAGCAGCACCTGGTGTCCCGCCTCGGCCGCGGCACGCAGGTTCAGGTGGAGTTTGCGCCACTTGTTGCCCGGCACCTCCGGGTGGATCAGGTCGTCCCGCTTGACGAGCATGCGCAGCCCGCGCCCCGTCAGCCGCTCGTCGCCGGTCAGCTCGACAAGGGGGGAGGGCAGCCGGACGTCCACGATCACCGCTCCAGTCTGACGTCACCGGGAACCCGCCGGGAGGGCGGGGAACAGCCCCGGCGGGGTGGCTCGGGCTCAGCGGGCGGCCGCGTCGAGGGCGCCCGCCAGCACCGCGGCCGCCTTCCCGGCGTTCCACTCCCGCAACGGCTGCTCGGCCCACAGCACCTTGCCCCCGGGGGTGTAGCGGGTGCCCCAGCGTTCGGCGATCTGGGCGACGAGGAACAGGCCCCGGCCGCCCTCGTCGGTCGTGGCCGCGTAGCGCAGGTGTGGCGAGGTGCTGCTGCCGTCGGAGACCTCGCAGGTCAGCGCACGGTCGCGGAGCAGCCGTACGGAGACCGGCGGGGAGCCGTAGCGGATGGCGTTGGTGAGCAGTTCGCTGAGGATCAGCTCCACGCCGAAGCTCAGCTCGCACAGACCCCACTCCTCCAGCCGCTCGGTCACCGCGGCCCGCATGCCCGCGACGGAGGCCGGGTCGAGCGGCACGTCCCACTCGGCGACGTGGCAGGCCGGGGCGCGGCGGGTCCGGGCGATCAGCAGGGCCACGTCGTCCTTGGGCCGGCCGGGCAGCAGCGCCTCCAGCACGGCCCGGCAGCTCTCCTCCGGCGGCCGCTCGGGGTGCGCGGCCAGCGCCCGGCGCAGCATCTCCATGCCGACGTCCAGGTCGCGCGAACGGTCCTCGATGAGCCCGTCGGTGTACAGCACGAGCTGGGTGCCCTCGGGGAGCTCCAGCTCGGCGGTCCTGAACGGCATGCCGCCCAGTCCCAGCGGCGGGCCGGCGGGCAGGTCGGGGAACTCCACGGTGCCGTCGGGGCGCGCCAGCGCGGGCGGGTGGTGCCCGGCGCGCGCCATGGCGCAGCGCCCGGTGACGGGGTCGTAGATCGCGTAGAGGCAGCTGGCGCCCATGACGCCGGCGCCGATCCCGGTGCCCGACTCGTCCTGGTCGATCCGGCCGACGAGGTCGTCGAGGTGGCCCAGCAGCTCGTCGGGGGGCAGGTCGAGGGTGGAGAAGTTGTGCACCGCGGTGCGCAGCCGGCCCATGGTGGCGGCCGCGTGCAGTCCGTGGCCGACGACGTCGCCGACGACGAGCGCCACCCGGTTGCCCGGCAGCGGGATCACGTCGAACCAGTCGCCGCTCACGCCCGACTGCGCCGGCAGGTAGCGGTGGGCGACGTCCAGGGCGCTCTGCTCCGGCAGGGCGCGCGGCAGCAGGCTGCGCTGCAAGGTGACGGCCAGGGCGTGCTCGCGGGTGTAGCGGCGGGCGTTGTCGATGTTGATGGCGGCGCGCGCGACCAGCTCCTCGGCCAGCGAGAGGTCCTCCTCGTCGAACGGCTCCGGCTTCTGCGAGCGCCAGAAGTTGACCACGCCCAGGACGACGCCGCGGGCCTTGAGCGGGGTCGCGATGAGCGAGTGGATGCCGTAGCGGACGATGCTGCGCGTCCGCTCGGGGTCCTGGGCCAGCCAGCCGGGGTCCTCGCCGAGCCTGCCCACCACCTCCGAGCGCCCGGTGCCGAAGCCGCGCGCCTGCGGGGTGGACGGCAGGAAGTCGATCAGCGTGCCCAGCGGGTACAGCGGGGCGTCGTCGCGGATGCCGTTGACGGCGGTGCGGCGCATGTCGACCGCGCTCATGCCGGTGGGCTCCTCGCCGTGCAGGACGGGGTCGGCGAGGTCGACGGTCACGTAGTCGGCGAAGCGGGGGACCGCTACCTCCGCCAGTTCCTCCGCGGTGCGGACCACGTCGAGGGTGGTGCCGATGCCCAGCCCCGCGTCGTAGAGCAGTGTGAGGCGTTCGCGGGCGACCTCGGCGCGGCCGGCGAGCGCCTGCAGCTCGGTCGAGTCGCGCAGCGTCACCACCGAGCCCGGCAGGTCGCCGCCGGCCGTCGTGAGCCGCTGGTTCACCGCCAGCAGCCGGTCGCCGGCCGGGAGGAACTCGTCGGTCGCCTCACGGCGGGAGACCAGCAGCTCGACCATGGCGGGTTCGAGGTCCGCCAGCTCGGTGACGTACCGCCCCTCGGTGTCGGCCGGCAGGTGGAGCAGGCGCGCGGCCTCGTCGTTGACCAGCAGCAGGCGGCCGTCGGCGGCGACGATGAGCACGCCCTCCCGCACGGAGTGCAGCACCGTGTCGTGGTGCTCGTACATGCGGCTGATCCCGGCGGGGTCCAGGCGGTGGGTCTGCCGCCGCAGCCGCTTGGAGATGAGTGCCGTCCCCGCCATGGCCAGGGCGAGCGCGGCGGCGCCCGCGCCGAGGATGATCGGCAGCTGCCGGTTCACCACGACCGTCACATTGGTGACCTTCATGCCGGCCGCGACCAGGCCGACGATCCTGCCGTGCGGGTCCTCCACGGGGTCGTGGACCGGGACGACGGCCTGCACCTCGTGTCCGAGCGGCCCCCGGACGCTCTCGGTGTGGACCTTGCCGTGCAGCGACGGTTCTATGGTGCCGACGAACCGCCGGCCGATCCGCGCCGGCATGGGGTGCGTGTAGCGGGTGCCATGGGTGTCCATGACGACGATGAAGTCGACGCCCGCTTCCTTGCGGGCCAGTTCGGTGACCGGTTGCAGCACCTTGGAGGGGTCGGGGCTCCTCAGCGCCTGCGGGAGTCCGGGGGAACGGGCGAAGGTGCGGGCCGCGGCGACCGAGCGGTTGACGGCCTCGCGCTCGCTGTCGTGCCGTGACTGGAGCACCAGGGCGAGCACCGCGCAGGCCACGAGCAGCACGACGACCGCCACCTGGAGGACGAAGACCTGCCCGGCGACGCTGCGGGGACTCTTCTCGCTCAGTGATCGCACCGGTACGCACCGAATCAGCCGAAAAGGTCGGCCATGTCGCCTTTGTAGCACTGCGGATGAGGCGCTGCCAGAGGCCGGAAGGGCCCTCGGCGGGCCCGGTGGTGCCCGGAGGCGTGCGGGAGCGTGCGGGGGGCCGCCTCAGAAATGCAGCTCGGCGGGGAAACCCGTCCAGCGCAGTTCTTCCGGGAGGTGCCGCATGTCGTTGTAGAGCAGCACGGAGTGCGGACGGCCCGGCGTGTAGCGGATGACGGTCAGGGCGGCGTTGGCGTGGTCGAGACCGAGCCAGCGCCACGGCGGCGCGTCCAGGGCCGCCGCGACCAGCCTGCCGATCAGGAAGTTGTGGGTGACCACGAGCTCGTGGGCGGCCTTGCCCGCGGCCGGCGGCCCCGCGAAGCGCGCCAGCGCCTCCCGCCCCAGCTCCGGCCCCCACGCGCGCTCCTCCGGGCCGAAGCGGTCCAGGAACCGGGAGAGGTAGTACGCGCTGTCCGACGGCAGCTCGGACTCCTGCGGGATGAAGGGCGGGTAGTCGCCGGCCAGGTCGTTGGCCCCCACCGGCACCGCGCCGCCCAGCCGTTCGCCGATGAGCGCGGCGGTCTGCGCGGCACGGGGGAGCGGGCCGTGGTGGACGGCGGCGATCGGGGTCCCCTTGAGGCGCTCACCGAGGAGTTCCGCCTGCCGGAAGCCGTTCTCCGTCAGGCCGCTCTCGTCGGGCAGCGCCTCCGCGTGGCGGGTCAGATAGAGATAGCGGCTCGCCGTGCCGGTCATGCCGGGCCCCTCTCGGGTGTCGGGATGCTGGGCGTGGAGACGCCGCCCGTGCGGGCCCGGTTCCGCCGTGCCGCGGGGCGTCACCCCGCAGGATGATGCCATGCGCCGTCCGGCGGGCCGACAGCAGCGCCGTCAATTCCTCCCGGACACGCGGTGGTTGGCGTACCGTCCGGCCGGACAGGACGACTCCGCACCGGGGCCGGAGAGCGCCCCCGGCGTACGATGGAAGGTGAATTCTCGGCGAGCCGACGCGGGAGGCCGCGATGCGAACGCCCGGAACACCCGCCCTGCCGCACAGCGGCCGTCACTGGGCCGTCGCCGCGGTCCTCGCCGCCCTCGCCGTGGTGGTCGCCCTGAGCGTCGGCGTCCCCTTCGCCGCGGTGTTCATCCTCGCGGTGGCGCTGATGTGCCCGCTGCTCATGCTGATCATGCTGCACGCGCTCCGCGGCCCGCGCCGCGACGGCTTTCAGCCGCGGCCGCCGGACTCCCCGCCCCGGGCCTGACCGGCCGCCGAGGCCCGTCCCAGCAGCAGCGCGCGCTCGCGCTCGTTGCGCGTGAGTTCCGCGGCGCGCAGGAACTCCGCACGCGCCTCGTCGTGGCGGCCCAGGCGCTCCAGCAGGTCGCCCCGGACACTCGGCAGCAGGTGGTACTCGCGCAGCGCGGGCTCGCCGGTCAGCCGGTCCACGACCGCCAGCCCCTCCTGCGGCCCGTACGCCATGGTGACCGCGACGGCCCGGTTGAGCTCCACCACCGGCGACGGAGCCCGCACCGCCAGCACCCCGTACAGGTCCGCGATGCGCCGCCAGTCGGTGTCCTGCGCGCGGGCCGCCTGGGCGTGGCAGGCGGCGATGGCGGCCTGGAGCGCGTAGGGCCCGGGCGGGCCGCCGGCCGCGTCGGAGCGGGCCAGGGCGGCGAAGCCGCGGCGGATCAGCAGCCGGTCCCAGCGCCGCCGGTCCTGGTCGATCAGCAGCACCGGCTCACCGTCGGGACCGGTCCGCGCGGCGGCCCGGGACGCCTGGATCTCCATCAGCGCGACCAGGCCGTGGACCTCCGGCTCCTTCGGCATCAGGCCGGCCAGCAGCCGCCCCAGCCGCAGCGCGTCCTCGCAGAGCGCCGGGCGCATCCAGTCGTCGCCGGCGGTCGCCGAGTACCCCTCGTTGAAGACCAGGTAGATGACCTCCAGCACCGAGGACAGGCGCTCGACCCGTTCCGTGCCCTGGGGCTGCTCGAAGGGCACCTCCGCCTTGGCCAGGTTGCGCTTCGCCCGGACGATGCGCTGCGCGACCGTCGCCTCGGGCACCAGGAAGGCCCGCGCGATCTCGGCGGTCGTCAGGCCGCCCAGCAGGCGCAGGGTGAGCGCCACCCGCGCCTCGGTGGACACCACCGGGTGGCAGGTGGTGAAGACCAGCCGGAGCAGGTCGTCCTCGATGTCGTCGTCGGCCGCCGCCTCGGCCGCCGCGAAACCGGCCTCGGACTCCGGCGGGCGCGCCTCCAGGGCGTGTCCCAGCTCCTCCAGCTTGCGCGCGAAGACCTCCTTGCGGCGGACGAGGTCGATCGCGCGGTGCTTGGCCGCGGCCGTGAGCCAGGCGCCGGGGTTGGCCGGGACGCCGTCCCGGGGCCACTGCTCCAGGGCGGCCACCAGGGCGTCCTGGGCCAGTTCCTCGGCGACGCCGATGTCGCGCACGAGGCGCGCGACAGCGGCGATCACCCGGGCCGACTCGATCCGCCACACCGCGTCGATCGCCCGGCGGGCGTCATCGGAGCCAGAAGCCGTACCGGTCACAGCCACCCATCAGAGCAGCCCCTCCCGGCAGCTGCAACCCGTTCGGCGGAGCGGCGCGGGCGCGCCCTCAGGCCAGCTCGGGGGCCTCCTCCATCTCGCGCACCTCGCAGGTGAGCTCCCACGCGTCCCCGTGCACCTGGAGGAAGCGCTTGGTCCACTCCAGGGCCTCCTCCTTGGACTTCGCCTGGATGATCGCGTAGCCGCCGATGAACTCCTTCGACTCGGTGAAGGGCCCGTCGACGACGGTCAGCTTCCCGTGGTCCCAGTGCATCCGGAAGCCCTCGGCGGGCGGGCGCAGCCCGGCGGTGTCCAGCAGCACGCCGGCCGCGGACATCTCCTCGATGAGCTTGCCCATGTCCTGCATCAGCTGCTCGCTCGGGCCGCCGGCCGGCACCTTGTCCTCGTTGATCAGGATCAGGGACATGAAACGCATTGCCGTACTCCTCTGTCTCAGTGCTGTTTCCGCTGCGTGACGGCGGGGCCGCTGCCCCGCCTCTGCATACGCGTCGAACGGACGGCACGCGGATCGACACGTCGGCCGAAGATTTTTTCCGGGCCGGTCCCGGCGCGCCCGGCGAGGGCCCGCGGGGCCGGGGCCGCGAGGGCGGCGCAAACGGGTGACGTGCGCGTAAGCCCGTCCGTACAGGGGTCACCCGGTCCGGTGATATCCGGCGGCCGGGCTTGGTCCCGGGGGAGCCGGGCCGTGATGCTGAGGAGAGAGCGGCTGCGCCCCGGACCAGACGCCGCGCCGGGTGCGCGGCGGGCGTGTGCCCGGCATGAAGGAATTTGTCCCAGATGATCCAGATCTTCTTCGCGGCGACCCAGTACGCGGCGGCGACCGTCACGGCGGCCGTCCGGGCAGGGCTGTTCGGCCCGCGCGAGGGGCGCCGGCGCCTCCTCGTGGTGAGCAACACCTCGGCCATCCCCGAACTGACCACACCCCTGGACCGGATGGCCGGATTCGAGGAGCTGCGCCCGGAGTTCGACGCGGTGCACTTCTGGAACGAGACGGTCGCCCCGCACCACCCGGTCGGCTGGTCCCCCCGTGAGCAGGACCTCCCCCTGTGGGAGCGGTCGCTGCGCCTGGCGTGGGACCTCGGGGACGAGCCGGTGGAGATCGCCTGCGAGTCCCTTCAGGCCAACCCCTCCCGCGCGGCGGCCGAGATCTTCGCCGAGAGCACGATCCATGTGTACGCCGACGGTCTGATGAGCTACGGCCCCACCCGCGACCGGCTGCCCGGCGGCATCGCCTGCCGCATCGCGCGCCTGCTCCACCTCGACCTGCTGCCGGGACTGCGCCCCCTGCTGCTCTCGGAGTACGACGTCGAGGCGGTGCCGATCCCGGCCGAGTCCTTCCTGCGCACGCTCTCCGGCATCGGCGCTGCCGCGCCCGCGGCGCCCGGCCGGTACACGGCGGTGCTCCTCGGCCAGTACCTGTCCGCGCTGGACCTCATCTCCGAACAGGAGGAGGACGAGCTGCACGCGCGGATACTGCGCGGCGCGGTGGCCGCGGGCCACACCTCGGTGCTCTTCAAGCCGCACCCCAGCGCGCCCGCGCACCTGTCGCGCTCCATGGAGCGGGCGGCCGCGGAGCTCGGGGCCGAACTGGCCGTCCTCGACGCGCCGGTGCTCGCCGAGACCCTCTTCGAACGGGACCGTCCCGAGCTCGTCGTGGGCTGTTTCTCGACGGCGCTGATCACCGCCGCGTCCTTCTACGGCATCCCGGCCGCCCGGGTCGGCACCGAACTGCTGCTGGAGCGGATCAGCCCGTACGAGAACAGCAACCGCGTGCCGCTGACGCTGATCGACGCCGCGCTGCCCGATCTGGAACACGACACGGAAGTGGTCGGCAAGCCCCCCGCCCTCACCGGGGAGTTGGTCGCGGAACGCCTGGCGCCGCTGATCCGGACCGTGGGCTACTGCATGCAGGCACGGGCCCTACCCGGGCTGCGCCCGGAGGCGGAGGCCTGGCTCACCCGTCATCGGGCGGGCCCGGCACGCTACTTCAAGCGCCGCCGCCTGACGAGCCTGCGGCTGCCCGGCGGGGCCCCGGTCCGCGCCGAGGCCCTCCGCCGCCATCCGGCCGTGCGGCGCATCGTGCGTACGTTGCGAGCCGTCAGGTCGTGAGCGCGGTCCCGGGCGAGGGGGGCCCGGGCGCGCCCGCGACATCCGTCGCAGACCGGTCTCTCCCGGGTCCGCCGCGGGCACAACACCGACAGCCGGCTGTCGGCATCTGCTGCGACCCATGCCCATGACGTTGAATCACTTGATCGGATGGGGCAAAAGCGGCCAGTTTTGGGCATCCGGGGTGTGCCGCGCTTGATCACCTCTAGATTCCGTCCGGATGTGGCGGGCGCCGGGCGTGACGCGCCGTGTCGCGGAAGCGTTGAAGGTGGGGACGATGCGCCCGGGGTGCAGTTTTGGTGATGCTCGGGAAAATCGCCCCGGGGTGCGTGGAATCGCTGTCAGGATTCCGGGGTCGGACCGTCGCCGGAGGGAGGGCCGGCCCGGGCGGACAGAGGGTCCGCGTTGCGCTGTCCAGAAATATTGGACGGCACGTCTGGTCACGTCGGACGCTAGTGGCTGGGGCGGCTCGCGGCAAGCATTTCGCGGCATTTGAGTCCGGACGGTGCCGCGTGGAAGGGTGAAGGTGCAGGTGAGGGCAGCCGCAGCCGGGGCGCACCGCGGTGGCCGCTATAGACTCGATCTCACTCGGACGGGTCAACCGACGTGCTAGCAGGAAGAATCCACTCCGTGGGCAACGCACTGCAGGAACTGATCAGGCGCCGGCTGGAGCAGCGGGGCTGGTCGTACGGCGAGGTGGCGCGCCGGGGAGGCGTGCCGCGGTCGACCGTGCACCACCTGGCCACCAGCGCGCGGGTTGCCAGGATGCCGCAGCAGTCCACGCTGGACGGGCTGGCCCGGGGCCTGGAACTCCCGCTGGACGCCGTGCGCAGAGCCGCCGCCGAGGCCTGTGGGATCCACCTGTACTTCGCGGACGGCACGGCCGCCGGTGGCGAGGGCGGTGCCGCCCCCGACCCGGAGGTCGCCACCCTGATCGCCAGTGTCCAGCGGCTGTCCGAGGCCGATCGCCGCCATGTCGCCGCCCTCGTCGAGTCCCTGCTGCGCAGTGCCCCCGAAGCGGAAGCCGGACCCGGTTCCGCCGGGGGTCCCGCGCCCGCCCCGGAGCCGTCCGACTGAGACTCCGTCACCACGGCCGCCGCGGCGGGAAGATGGGGGCGTCGTTGGTGGACGGCCCGGTACTGCCGATGGCCCGGGCGGCCTGATGCAGCAGGGTGCTGATGTGGCCCTTGCCGGGGTCCGCTGACCCGGGCATCCCCTCCGTAGCGGCATGCTCATGCCGGTTCTGCCGTGCCGGGTGGTGGTGAAGTAACCCAAGAACGGACAAAGACCGGAGGGAACGTGGATATTCTCTCCAGTCCCGGGACGAGTGGGTGGGCCCCCGGAGCCTCCGGTGAGAGGGGTGCACGTGCTTTTCGTTCAAGGGGCGTCCGCGACCGCAGTCGTCCGCCACCGGACAGGAGAGTCCGTTGTCCTGCTTTCCGGTGAACTCCCCTCCGTTCTGACCCCGTCGAGTCTGAACGAACTGCTGAATCTCGCTGCCGCGGTACTGACCCCGGAGGAGATGGAGCTGTTCCGCAGCTGTCTGACCGCGCTGCGCTGCGGGGAGAAACTCCAGGAGCGCCGCATCGAGGTCAGCGGCGCCGTCCTCACCGTCTACAGCAGCTGATCCACCATCATGGCGGGCAGGGGCGGGCCCCCGGGGGAATGCGCCCCCCGGGGGCCCGCCTCATGAACCGGCGGGATCAGAAACGCCCGCCACGGAACCCGTCGCCGCAGCCGCAGTCCCTCCCGTCGCGTCCGAACGCGAAGCGTTCGCCTCCGAAGCCGAACCGGTCACCTCCGCGGTTGTCCCAGCCCCGGCCGTGGCCCCAGCCGTTGCTCCAGCGGTAGTAGGTCCACAGCCGGACCCCGCCCCGGTGGTGGCCCCCGCACCAGTTGCCGTTGTGGCCCCGGCCCCAGCCTCCGTCGCCGCGGCCCCAGCCGTCGCCCCGGTCCCAGCCGCCGGAAACGGCGTGCGAGGGCGCGGCCACGGCCGTGCCGGTGAGCGGCACGATCACCGCGACGGCTGCCAGGGCGGTCGTCGCAGCGGCCCGAGCGATTTTTCTCATCGGTTTTCTCCTCACAGTGGATGAATTGCCGGATGGCCCGCCGAACGTTACTCGGCGGCCGGACGGAATTCATTCGGCGCCGGGTGCCGGCGAGGCCGATCGGGCGACCTGCAAAGGGAGTTGTCAACGAGATGCAAAACCGCCCTTGAGCTTTGCCGTCGACTGCACGGAGGTCTTTCGGTGAACGGTCCCGGGAAACACCCTCCAGGGTGACCGGTATTCGGCATGTCGGGCGCCCGAGGTGATTTTGTAAATGCCCCGCACATTGCGTCCGCCGAATTCGCCGTTGTGTGTTTCAGCTGCTGTGGACGGTGAGGACGGCGCCGCTGACCTCGATGCGGCGCTCCTGGAGTTTCTCCCCGCAGCGCAGCGCGGTCAGACAGCTGCGGAACAGCTCCATCTCCTCCGGGGTCAGTACCGCGGCAGCGAGATTCAGCAGTTCGTTCAGACTCGACGGGGTCAGAACGGAGGGGAGTTCGCCGGAAAGCAGGACAACGGACTCTCCTGTCCGGTGGCGGACGACTGCGGTCGCGGACGCCCCTTGAACGAAAAGCACGTGCACCCCTCTCACCGGAGGCTCGGTCGGCTCTTGCGCCTCGGAGATCGAGAGGATAGCCACCGATTCGCCGGACTTCGCCGCTTCCATGGGGACTTCCTCAGTTCGGGAAGCGAGTGGATTGACCCGTTCGGGTGATAACGGGGTGGCCCGGGGGTGCGGGCGGCCGGCCGCACGATGGCCTCCCACCAGTCGTTTCCCGTATCGGGCGGCGCAGTTGACGATGCGTCGGTGAACGGGAAGAGGCTTGCCCGGGGTGGGGTGCGCGGCTACTGTCCAACGCCGTCAGACAGTTCGTCCGGTGTGGATGGACGGATTCTGGGATCCGTTGCCTGCCACGCCCCTCGTCCGAAGGAACCTTCATGCTCGACATGCGAGAGCTGGACACCGAGTCCGCGGAGCTGCTGCCCGGCCGCGAGGCCCTGGGCAAGCTCAAGTTCAGCTTCGTCAAGACGACGCACGTGACCAAGCACGTCGCGCACGTCGACGCCCACAACCAGTCGCTCGGCGTCAACGTCGACTCCCCGTACGCCGTCGCGCAGTCGCAGGCCACGCAGGCCATCAGCATCTGCCAGTAGCCCGTGGCCGCTCGCCCCCCATCATCCGAGAGAGGTACCCGTTCATGAACAACGACCAGCTCGACGCCGAGTCCGCGGAGCTGCTGCCCGGCCGCGAGGCCCTGGGCAAGCTGAAGTTCAGCTTCGTCAAGACCACCCACGTGACCAAGCACGTGGCACACGTCGAGGCCCACAACGACTCGCTCGCCGCGAACGTCGACTCGCCGTTCGCCGTCGCCCAGTCCGAGGCCACCCAGGCGATCAGCATCCGCCAGTAACCACACCCCGTGTCCGTGCGGACCGCGCCCGGCGCGGTGCGGTCCGCCTCGGGAGGAAGAGCAGACGGTGCCCCACAGTCACAGGGCGGGCAGCCCCGGCCCCACGGGAACGGCGGTGTACGAGGCGGATGCGGGCCCGCCCGCGTACGACACCGGCTTTCCCGTTCCGCGTCTCGGCGCGGGACTCCAACTCCTGGGCGAGTACCAGGGATCGGGCTTCACCGAGCCCCGCTACCTGGTCCGCCGGGGAGACGGGCAGGTCGTGCAGCTGAGCAGGCTGCTCTACCTGGTCGCCGGCGCCATCGACGGCCGCCGGGACACCGAGGCCGTCTCGCACCGGGTGAGCGGCCGGTTCGGCCGCGAGGTCAGCGCGGACAACATCCACTACCTGATCGAGCACAAACTCCAGCCGCTCGGCGTCACCGTGCCGTTCGGTCAGGAGGACGACAAGGTCAGCGGCCCGACCGCGGACCTCCTGCTGGTGCTGAAGGGCCACCGGGTGGTGCTTCGCGAGCGGCAGGTCGCCCGGATCGCGAACGCCCTGGCCTGGCTGCACCGCCCACCGGTGGTCGCCCTGGTGCTCGGCGCGGCGGTCGTCATGGAGTTCTGGCTGTTCCTGGTGCACGGCGCGATGACGCCGGTGCTCCAGGTGCTGGAGCAGCCGGTGCTGATGCTCGTGGTGTTCGCGCTGACGGTGGCCTCACTGGTCTTCCACGAGTTCGGGCACGCCTCCGCCTGCCGGTACAGCGGCGCCCGGCCGGGCGCCATCGGCTGCGGGCTCTTCCTGATCTGGCCGTCCATGTACACCGACGTCACGGACGTGTACCGGATCGGCCGGGCCGGACGCATGCGCACCGACCTGGGCGGCGTCTACTTCAACGTCGTCTTCATACTCGCCCTGGCCGCCGGGTACTTCGCCACCGGGCAGTCCTTCTTCCTCGGCGCGATCTACCTCGCGCACTTCGAGATCGTCGAGCAGCTGATGCCGGCCGTGCGGCTCGACGGCTACTACATCCTCGGTGACCTGGCCGGGGTTCCCGACCTCTTCGGCAAGATCAAGCCCATCCTGCTCAGCATGCGGCCGGGCCGCCCGGTGCACCCGGACGTCGCCGACCTCAAGCGCTCCGCCCGGGTCATCGTCACCGCGTGGGTCGTCACCATGGTGCCGCTGCTGCTGGCCGAACTCGGCTACGTGCTGTGGAACCTGCCGCGGCTGCTGGCCACGAGTCTGCGCTCGCTGGCCGAGCAACTGGCCGGCACCTGGTTCGCCTTCGCCGACGGCGAGATCGCCGCGGGCCTGGTCGGCATCCTCGGCAGCCTCATGCTGATCTGCCCGCTGGCCGGCGCGGCCTACCTGTCGGTCCGCCTGGGCGGGCGGGCGGTACGTGCCGTGGTCCGGGCCACCGAGGGCAACCTGCGGCTGCGGCTGGCCCTCTGCGGGGTCGTCCTGGCGGGAGGCGCCGCGCTGTGCGGTGCGTGGCTGGGCGGCGTGACCCCCAAGCCGCTGCCGCCGCAGCCGCCGATCGCCCCGATCCTGCAGCCCGGGGTGCCGGAGATCCGGCCGCTGCGCACGGTGGCACCGTCGCCGCTGCCCAGCACGACCCCGCCCTCGCTGCCCCCGGCGGCGAGCGCCCCGCCCCTGACGGCCGAGCCGTCCGCGTCACCGTCGCCGAGCGCCTCCTCCTCCGCTCCGGCGACGCCCAGCGCCTCCCCCTCGGCCGTCAGGACCTCCGTTTCACCGCAGCCCACCCGCAGCGGTCCGAGCCCCAGCGGCAGCAGCACCACCGCGACCGCCGGGCCCAGTCCGTCCGAGGGCTCGCCCAGCGCCTCGCCCTCGGACTCGGTGACGCCGTCGGTGCCGCCGTCCACCCCGCCGTTCACCTTCATCAGCCCCCCGCCCTTCCCCTCGTGACGCGCGGCCGGTCCCCTCCCGTCGCACACCCCTTCCGCACAACCCGTACAGGAGAAGCACGTGACGCACCGAAAGCCCCGCACGGGCACGTTCGGCCGCAAGGCCGCCGGGCCGGTCATGCTGGCCGCCGCAGGACTGGCCGCCCTCGCCACCGCGGCCCCGGCCGGCGCGGTCGCGGCACCGCGGTCGGGCATCCCCCGCGATGTCGCCGCCGCCGCCGTCGACGAGGCCCACACGCTGGCCAATCGCGCCCACCGGGTGCAGTACGACGACTCGTTCGCGATCCACGAGTACGGCCCGCTCGTCGCCGCCGTCGCGCACAACCGGGCGGTCGCCGCCTCCGCCGGCTGCTCCCTCGACCGGCCGTGCCGGTCGGTGGCGCTGTCCTTCCAGATCGTCACCACGTCCGGTGTCGACATCCGGCGGATCACCGCCACGAACATCAGCCGTGCCGTGAACGAGCACTGCGCCGGCTGCCAGACCTTCGCCGGCGCCTACCAGTTCATCGTGGCGACCCCGCGCCCGCTCGTCCTGGGCCGGGCCGACCGCGCCCGGCTCGCCGACGTCCGCCGCCGGCTGTCCGCCCTGGAGCACTGCGACGACCCGGCCGGCGTGGTCGAGAGCCGGGCCGACGCGCTGGCCGCCGAGGTCAAGGCGATCCTCGGCCGGGCTGCGGACGCCGTGCCGGCGGCGCGCGGCGTGAGCCCGCTGAGCGCCTTCCAGCCCACCGTCAGCATGCGGCGCCACGTCAGCTGAAACGTTTCCTGAACGCACCGCCCCCTCAACTCCCGGACCGGGGCCCGCCCGCACACACCCCCTTACCCCCAGGGCGGGCCCCGGTCCGGGGCACACCCCGAACCGGCTCCCCCCGGAGGAAAAAGAAGTGCCCACTCGTCGTTACCCGCCCGAGCTGCGCCGCAAGGCCCTCGATCTGCTGACCGCCGGCGAGCCCGTACGGAAGGTCGCCGACACGCTCGACCTCAGCGACCAGACGGTCTACCAGTGGCGGCGCACCCACCTGCCGCACCTGGGCAGGAAGCGCCGGCTGCCGACGACCGGCGCCGAGCTCAGCGCGGCGCGCCGGCGCATCAGCGAGCTGGAGACCGAACTGGCCGTGCACCGGCGCGCGACGGAACTGCTGCGCGATGTGGTGTCCCCAAAAGGCGTTTCGAGGCCGTGCACATGATGGCGGGGGAGGGGCTGCCCGTACGCACCGCCACCCGCGTGCTCGGCACCTCCGAGTCGGGCTACTTCACCTGGCGCAACCGCACCCCGTCGGCGCGCTCCCTGCGCCACGCATGGCTCACCGACCTCATCACCTCGATCCACACCGCCTCGCGCGGCACCTTCGGATACCGCCGCGTCCACGAGGAACTGCTGCTGCGGCACGGCGTCTCGGTCAGCCACGGCACGGTGGAACTGCTCATGCGCCGGGCCGGTCTCCAGGGACGGTCGGGCGTTCCCGGGCGGCTGTGGGTGACCGACGCCGTCTCACTGCCCACCCGGCAGGGCGACGTGCTGTGCGTGGTCGTCCTGGAGGCCCACAGCAGGCGGCTGATGGGCTGGAGCACGGGGCCCGCGCCCGCGGCCGGTGTCGCGGCGGACGCCCTGAGCAGGGCCGTACTGCGCGACGCGGCGCCCGCCGACGCCGGCCCGGAGAGCGAGCGTGCCCCCCTCGTCACGCTCGTCTTCACCGACCGGGCGCACGCGGGCGGCCTGGCCCCGCCCACCGGCCTGGTCGCGGACCGCGCCGACCACGCGGTGGTCGCGGCCTTCTGGTCCCGTGTGTACACCGAGCTCATCGGCCACCGGGAATGGCACAGCAGGACCGAACTCACCGGCGCCCTGTCCGACTACTTCGAGGGGATCCACGCATGACCGTCGAACGACCGACGCCGCCCCTGCCGATCTCCTCGTCGCTGCGGCAGCAGATCCGGCCGGGGCGGACCCTGCCCGCCACCCAGGCGCACCAGGTCATGCTGCACTGCGCCCTCGACGCCGCCGGTGTCCGCATCCGCGGCGACGACGCCTGGGCCGTCGCCCGGATCGCCGAACTGGACTACCCGACGGTCAACGCCGTGATCGGCTGGCTGCGTTCCGGACCGGCGGTGTCCTAGATGCGCGCCCGCTTCCGAGTGCGCCGGCGTCCGCGTCCGCTCCGGCCCGGCCGCGGTGTCCTGCCGCGCGCCGTCCGTCTGGTGCGCCGCCTCGCCGGGCCGCGCCACCGTCCGCCTGCCGCCGAGCCCCTGCTGCCCATGACGGTCCTGTGCGTCATGGACGAGCTGGAATTCCTGCGCCGCGTGCGCGGCACCCCTTCCCCGGTGCCGCCGCCGGCCGTGCTCGACCGGGGCTGAACACCCCCGGGACCGCGCGCCGCCTGACGGCGCGTGGTCCCGGGAACGCCGGCGCCCGGCCGCCGAAGCGGCCGGGCGCCCACCTGCCGACGCCGGATCAGGCCTTCTTCGTCTCCTGGAAGATGGCGTCGATCTGGTCGATCAGGTCCAGCAGCTTCTGGCCCGTCGCCGGGTCGGTCGACGCCTTGGCGGCGCTGCCGGCCTTCAGCGCGTCGTTGAAGAGCTGGTGCAGCTGGGGGTACTTCTCGAAGTGCGGGGCCTTGAAGTAGTCGCTCCACAGCACCGAGAGGTGGTGCTTGACGAGCTCCGCGCGCTGCTCCTTGATGACGATGGCGCGCGCGCGGAAGTGCGGGTCCTCGTTGGCCTGGTACTTCTCCTGGACCGCCTTGACGGACTGCGCCTCGATGCGGGCCTGGGCCGGGTCGTAAACGCCGCAGGGCAGGTCGCAGTGGGCGCTGACCTTCACCTTGGGCGCGAACAGGCGAGCGAGCATGACTGTCCTTCCTCGTGATCGTCTTTCCACGAGCGAGATTACTCCCTGTCCGGGTGGTTTTCTCGGGGCCCCTTGGTGCTTAGGACAAAAGTCTGGTGACACCCTGGGCTGGTGGAGGACGGGACGAGGAGGCGGAGCATGCGGGAACCGGGGGCTGGGCAGAGGAGGAGAGTGCCGTTCCAGCTGGTCGAGGTCACAGGTCCGTCGATGGTGCCGACACTGGTCCACGGCGACTGGTTGCTCGTGCGTCATGTCGCGGGCGCCGACGAGGTCCGTGAGGGCGAGGTCGTGGTGCTGCGGCATCCGCTGCAGCAGGACCTGCTCATCGTCAAACGCGCCGTGGAACGGCGCGAGGGCGGCTGGTGGGTGCTCGGCGACAACACCTTCGTGGAGAACGACAGCCGGGAGTTCGGCACCGTCCCGGACGAGCTGGTGCTCGCCCGGGGGCTCGGCCGGTTCCGGCCGCCGATCGAGGTTCAGCGCTCGGTGGCCGGGGTGGCGGGCTGGGTGGCGTCGTCGGTGCGGCCGCTGAGGGCGGACCGGTCGTTCTCCAGGCGCTTGCGGGCCCGGTAGGCGGCGACGTTGGCCCGGGTGGCGCAGCGGTCGGAGCAGTAGCGGCGCGAGTGGTTGGTCGACGTGTCGATGTAGGCGTTGCGGCAGGTGGTGGCCTGGCAGATGCCGAGCCGGTCCACCCCGAGGACGGTGAGCTGGAACGCCAGGCCCATGCAGGCGGTCGCGGCGTAGGACGCGGTCGCCGTCGCCGCGTGCTCGGCCAGGTGCATGTGCCAGTCCGGGCGGCCGCTCTTGTTCAGGTGCTGGTGCCCGGAGATCTGCGGGCTGACCGGGAACTCCAGCAGCAGTGAGTTCAGCAGGTCCACGGCGCGGACCTCGTCGCCCTCGGAGGCGGACTCGAAGACGCCCCGCAGGCGGGTGCGCACGCCGCGCAGCCGCTGCACGTCGGCCTCGGTGAGGCGGTTCGCGGCCTGGCTGGCCGGCCCGAACAGCTCCCGTACGGCCTCCACCGAGGTCAGGGTGTCGCTGCCGCGCTCGGGCTCCTCGCTGTTCACCAGGCGCGAGGCGAGGTCTGAGTAATGGGCCAGTTCCACTTGTAGTCCTTACGCCCGCGCTCTAGGGTTGGTAATGGCTGATCTGGCTTTCAGGGTATTACATCTGGAGGGGATGCGGATGTCCGGAACCACCACCACCGCGGCGGCCGGCTGGCAGGCCTGGCAGGACAGCTGGGACCGGCAGCAGGAGTGGTACCTCCCGGACCGCGAGGAGCGTTTCCGGGTCATGCTCGACATGGTCGAGGCATTGGTCGGCCCGGAGCCCCGGGTACTGGACCTCGCGTGCGGCACCGGCAGTATCTCCGACCGCCTGCTGCGCCGCTTCCCCGGGGCGACGTCCACCGGGGTCGACCTCGACCCGGCGCTGCTCACGATCGCCCGCGGGTACTTCGCCGGGGAACGGCGCGTCGAGTTCGTCACCGCCGACCTGCGCGACCCGCAGTGGCCGGCCCGGCTGCCGCACGGCCGCTACGACGCCGTTCTCACCGCCACCGCGCTGCACTGGCTCAAGCCCGGGCCGCTCGGTGCCCTGTACGGCACCCTCGCCGGGCTGCTGCGCGACGGCGGCGTCCTGATGAACGCCGACCACATGCCCGACGCGTCCACCCCGCGGCTCAACGCCGCCGTCCGCGCCCTCGACCACGCCCGCCGCGACCGCGAGCAGGCCGCGGGCGCGCTGGACTGGGAGCAGTGGTGGGCCACCGCCAAGGCCGACCCGCTGCTCGCCGGCCCCGTCGAGGAGCGCTGGGCGATCTACGGCTCCCACGCGGACGGTGACGAACTGCCGCCGTCCTGGCACGTCGAGGCGCTGCGCGAGGCGGGTTTCGGGGAGGCACGGGAGATCTGGCGTTCGGCGACCGACGCGATCGTCCTCGGCCTGCGCTGAGCGGGCCCCGTACACCCCGTCACGTACAACGGCGAGGGACGGCGCCGCCGGGCGCCGTCCCTCGCCGTGTCCGTTCCCGTGCCGGGGCTCCGGTCAGAGCACCTTGGACAGGAACGTCTTGGTGCGGTCGTGCTGCGGGTTGGTCAGCACGTCGCGAGGGTGGCCGGACTCGACCACCACACCGTCGTCCATGAAGACCAGCGCGTCGCCGACCTCGCGGGCGAAGCCCATCTCGTGCGTGACGACGATCATGGTCATGCCGTCCTCGGCGAGCCCGCGCATCACGTCCAGGACGTCGCCGACGAGCTCGGGGTCGAGCGCGGAGGTCGGCTCGTCGAAGAGCATCAGCTTCGGCTCCATCGCCAGCGCGCGGGCGATGGCCACGCGCTGCTGCTGGCCGCCGGAGAGCTGCGAGGGGTAGTGGTTCGCCTTGTCGGCGAGCCCGACCCGGTCGAGCAGGCGGGTGGCCCGCTCGCGCGCGACGGCCTTGGACTCCTTCTTCACGCGCACCGGTGCCTCGATGATGTTCTCCATCGCGGTCATGTGCGGGAAGAGGTTGAAGCGCTGGAAGACCATGCCGATGTCACGGCGCTTGGCGGCGACCTCGCGGTCCTTCAGTTCGTAGAGCTTGTCGCCCTTCTGCCGGTAGCCGACGAGTTCGCCGTCGACCGACAGCCGGCCCGCGCTGATCTGCTCCAGGTGGTTGATGCAGCGCAGGAACGTGGACTTGCCCGAGCCGGACGGGCCGATCAGGCAGAACACCTCACGGGGCGCGACCTCCAGGTCGATGCCCTTGAGGATGTGGGCCGGGCCGAAGTACTTGTGCACCGCTTCGGCCTTGACCATCGGGTGGCCGCCGGTGCCCTTGCTGAAGTCGGTCATCAGGCACCTCCCGCCACCGGGCCGCGGCGCACCGGGGCCAGGTTCTGCTTGATCCTCTGCCACGGGGTGGGCGGCAGGTTGCGCGTCGTGCCCCGGGCGTAGCGGCGCTCCAGGTAGTACTGGCCGACGGAGAACACCGAGGTGAGCACCAGGTACCAGACCGCGGCGAGGAAGAGCATCTCGACCGTGGCGCCGGTGGTGTTGCCGATGTCCGTGGTGGAGCGCAGCAGTTCCGCGTACTGCGCGGCCTGTGCCGCCAGCGACGAGGTCTTCAGCATGTTGATGAACTCGTTGCCGGTCGGCGGCACGATGACCCGCATCGCCTGCGGCAGCACCACACGGCGCAGGTTCTGGCCCTGGGTCATGCCGAGCGCGTGGGAGGCCTCGGTCTGGCCCTCGTCGACGGACTGGATGCCCGCCCGCACGATCTCCGACATGTACGCGGCCTCGTTCAGCCCCAGGCCCAGCAGCGCGGCCATGAACGGGGTCATGAACTGGTTCATCTCGTCCTTGTAGAAGCCGAGATTGACGACCGGGAAGATCAGCGCCAGGTTGAACCAGATCAGCAGCTGGACGTAGACCGGGGTGCCGCGGAAGAACCAGATGTAGCCCCAGGCCACCGAGGAGGTGACCGGGTTCTTCGACAGCCGCATCACCGCGAGGACGATGCCCAGCAGCAGGCCGACGAGCATGGCGACCACCGTGATGATCACGGTGTTGCGCAGGCCCTTGAGGACGGCGGAGTCGAACAGGAAGTCCGGGATCGCCTGGTAGTTGATGTTCGCGTTGGCGAAGGCGTTGACGAGCAGGCCCAGCACCGCGAGCACCACCAGGGCGGCGACCCAGCGGCCGTAGTGCCGCACGGGGATCGCCTTGATGGCCTCGGGGTGGGAGGTCACGCCGGCCGGTGGCCCGGCCGGCGTGCTCTCGTCCTTCGGTTCTGACATGTCTGACATGGGGAGTGCCCTCTTGCCGTCGTGGCTCAGGAGCCGCCGTTGACCTTGGCCTCGGTGACGGCGCCGTCGCCGACGCCCCACTTGTCCATCACCTTGCTGTAGGAGCCGTCCTTGATGATGGCGTCCAGCGCGGCCTGGAGGGCGTCGCGCAGCTGGGTGTTGGACTTCGACACGGCGATGCCGTACGGGCCGGCCTCGACCTGCTCGCCCGCGAGCTCGAAGTTCTGGCCGCCGCCGGAGGTCTTCACCGCGTAGGCCGCCACCGGGAAGTCGGACACGTCCGCGACGACGCCGCCGGCCTTGAGGCGGGTCTGCGCGTCCGCGTCGGTGTCGAAGGGCTGGATCGCCATCGGCTTGTCGCACTTCTGCGCCTTGAGCAGGTCCTGCGAGGTGGTGCCGCGCTGCACGGCGACGTTCTTGCCGCACAGGTCGGCGAGCGACTTGATGCCCTCCGGGTTGCCCTTCTTCACGATGATCGAAGAGCCGGCGGTGAAGTAGTCGACAAAGTCGACACCCTCGCCGACCTTCTTGCCGGTGTCGGAGTCCACGCCGTCCTGGCGGTTCTTGGTGTCGCTCATCGCGGACATCACGATGTCGTAGCGCTTGCCGCGCAGACCCGTGAGCAGGGTGTCGAACGTGCCGTTGTTGAACTCGAACGTCACGCCGAGCTGCTTGCCGAGCGCGTCGGCCAGGTCCGGGTCCATGCCGACGGTCTTGCCGCCGTCGACG
The DNA here is from genome assembly GCF_040644455.1 of Streptomyces sp. NPDC046977. Lineage (NCBI taxonomy): Bacteria > Bacillati > Actinomycetota > Actinomycetes > Kitasatosporales > Streptomycetaceae > Streptomyces > Streptomyces sp. NPDC046977. Next base: position 78,485 of record NZ_JBEYWO010000011.1, on the reverse strand, counting down.
AACTCCACGGGCGCGTAGGCGATGTCGGAGCCGACCTTGATCACACCGGCGGACTGCACCGACGCCGGCAGCTTGTCGAACAGCGGTGCCTTGGAGGCGCCGGTGGAGGGCGACGCGGAGGATCCCTTGTCCGTCTGGTCGCCACAGCCGGTGAGCACGAGGGCACCGGCGACCGCGATCGCTCCGACGGCGGCGAAGCGGCTCGTCACGGTCGAGCGACGGGGGGTGGGTGCGGTCATTGCTGGTTCCTCCTGCGGGAGTCCTGGATCAGGCGATCATCCGGGTACATGTATGCGGTTGTCGCTACAGCGTGTGATCCCCGCATCTTGCCATCCGGGCATGTCTTCGGAGTGGTCCGGTTGTGTCAAAATCGCATAACGGGCGATCCCCTGGATCTCATCGGGCAGGTACACCAAGGCCGGACCGCGGTGGGGTCGCGTCGCGACGTTGCGTGCGTCACGTTTCCTGTCCCGCTATGCGGACAACTTGTCGCGTTCCCTGCAAACCCCCCGGTGCGCGACACCATGGAACGGCGGAGTCGACTCGTCGGCGGAAACCGTCTTCCGGTACAACGGATCGTCACCCCTCACCTGGGGCCCTCCACGCGCGTGCGGCGCGTCCGGCGTCCGGGCTGCCCGGGACCACTGCGCGCCCGGGCGCGGAAGCCGAGCCCACCTATCCCCTGTCGCGGGGGGTAGTACCCTCATAGACAATTCCGACAAAGGGGTCAACAGTGGCAGCGGAGATTCTGAATCCTCGCACCGACGGCAGTGAATCCGGCGACGGCGCAGGGAGCGAGGGCCCCGAGAGCCCGGTGGACCCGGCCTTCGCACTGCACCGCGGCGGCAAGATGGAGGTGTCCGCGACCGTCCCGGTGCGGAACGCCGACGACCTGTCGCTCGCGTACACCCCGGGCGTCGCGCGCGTGTGCACCGCCATCGCCGAGAAGCCCGAGCTGGTGTACGACTACACGTGGAAGTCCCAGGTGGTCGCCGTCGTCACGGACGGCACGGCCGTGCTGGGCCTGGGCGACATCGGCCCCGAGGCCTCGCTCCCCGTCATGGAGGGCAAGGCGATCCTCTTCAAGCAGTTCGGCGGCGTCGACGCGGTGCCGATCGCCCTCGCCACGACCGACGTCGACGAGATCGTCGAGACCGTCGTGCGCCTCGCGCCGTCCTTCGGCGGGGTGAACCTGGAGGACATCTCCGCGCCCCGCTGCTTCGAGATCGAGCGCAAGCTCCAGGAGCGCCTGGACATCCCGGTGTTCCACGACGACCAGCACGGCACGGCCGTGGTCACCCTGGCCGCGCTGCGCAACGCCGTCCGGCTGACCGGCCGTACGCTCGGCGAACTGCGCGCGGTGATCTCCGGCGCCGGCGCCGCGGGTGTCGCCATCGCCAAGATCCTGGTCGAGGCGGGCATCGGCGACGTCGCCGTCACCGACCGCAAGGGCGTGGTGCACGCCGGGCGCGAGGACCTCAACTCCGCCAAGCGCGAACTGGCCGCGTACACCAACAGGACCGGCCTCACCGGCTCGCTGGAGGAGGCACTGGAGGGCGCGGACGTCTTCATCGGCGTCTCCGGCGGCACCGTCCGCGAGGAGGCCGTCGCGGGCATGGCCAAGGGCTGCTTCATCTTCGCCATGGCCAACCCGACGCCCGAGATCCACCCCGACGTGGCGCACCGGTACGCCGCCGTGGTGGCCACCGGCCGCAGCGACTACCCCAACCAGATCAACAACGTGCTCGCCTTCCCCGGCATCTTCTCCGGCGCGTTCCAGGTGCGGGCCTCCCGCATCACCGAGGGCATGAAGATCGCCGCCGCCGAGGCGCTGGCCGCCGTCGTCGACGGCGACCTGTCGGCCGACCGGGTGATCCCCTCGCCCTTCGACGAGCGGGTCGCCCCCGCGGTCGCCGCGGCCGTGGCCGCCGCCGCCCGCGCGGAGGGCGTCGCCCGGCGCTGAGCCGGTTGCCGCAACCAGTCGTCGCGCAGCGGCGCGTGTCACATCCCGGTACGGTTCCGCCGGGGTGCCGCGCGCCGCTAGCGTCATGGCCATGTTCGCTGCCTACGCCGCCCGCATCGACCGCGACCAGCCCCTGAACGGCCTCGAACTCGGGGACCGCCCCGAACCGCAGGCCCGCCCCGGCTGGAGCACCGTCACCGTCAAGGCCGCCTCCCTCAACCACCACGACCTGTGGTCGCTGCGCGGGGTGGGCCTCGGCGAGGAGAGCCTGCCGATGATCCTCGGCTGCGACGCCGCCGGGATCGACGAGCACGGCAACGAGGTGGTCGTCTACCCGGTCGTCGGCCTCAGCGGCCACGGCGTCGGCCCCGACGAGCCGCGCTCCATCCTCACCGAGCGGTACCAGGGCACCTTCGCCGAGAAGGTCTCCGTCCCCACCTGGAACCTGCTGCCCAAGCCGAGGGAACTCTCCTTCGAGGAGGCCGCCTGCCTGCCCACGGCGTGGCTGACGGCCTATCGGATGCTCTTCACCAACGCCGGTGTCCGGCCCGGCGATTCGGTGCTCGTCCAGGGCGCCGGCGGCGGCGTCGCGACCGCGGCGATCGTGCTCGCCAAGGCCGCGGGCCTGCGGGTCTACGCCACCAGCCGCGACGAGGCCAAGCGCAAGCGCGCGGAGGACCTGGGCGCGGACGCCGCCTTCGAGCCGGGCGCGCGACTGCCCCGGCGGGTGGACGCCGTCATCGAGACCGTGGGCGCCGCCACCTGGTCGCACTCGGTCAAGTCGCTGCGGCCGGGCGGCACCCTGGTCATCTCCGGCGCGACCTCCGGCCCCAACCCCCAGGCCGCGGAGCTCAACCGGATCTTCTTCCTGGAGCTCAAGGTCGTCGGTTCCACCATGGGCACCAAGGACGAACTGGAGGACCTGCTGAGCTTCTGCGCGGTCACCGGGGTCCGTCCGGTCGTCGACACCGTGCTGCCGCTGGACCGGGCCCGTGAGGGCTTCGAGAAGATGGCCGGCGGCGACCTCTTCGGCAAGGTCGTCCTGACGGTCTGAAGGCGGCTGCCGCCCCGCCGGGCACCCCGCACGGACGCCCCCGTGGCGCCCGTGCGGGACGGCCGGTCAGTCCTTCCGGTCCTTGTGCCCGCCGCGCAGGACGACGCCGATGTGCGCGGCCGCGGTGGACAGGTGGCGGCGCACCTCGCGGAGCTGCTCGGCGTCGACGCCGTGGTCGCGGGCCGCGTCCCGGACGTCGTCGCGGAAGCGGTCCAGCAGGCGCTCCAGGTCGCGGGCCGGGTCACCGGTCGCCGCGGCGTCCTCCGCCCCCCACTCGGGGGTCTCGGCGGGCTCGGGCTTGGCGTACGGGGGCCAGGTGGACGTACGGCCGAACGAGCCCAGCTCGCGGGTGAGTTCGGCGAGGCCCTCGCGGACGCCGGCCTGCCAGTCGCCGCGCCGCACGTGGTCCTGGACCTCCTCCTGCACGCGCCGCGCGATGCGCTGCACCTCGTCGCGGGCGGCGTCCTGCGCCTCCCTGGCGGCGCGCTTGGCGTTGCGGGCCTCCTCGCGGGCCTGCCGGATCTCCTCCTTCGACCGGCGCACCTGCTCCTTCCAGTCGGACTGGGAGTTCCTCGGCTGGGTGCGCGTGGCCTGCTGGGTGGCGGCCCGGATCTCGCGGCGCAGATCGCCGGCCGCGCCGCGGACGTCCTCGCGGATCTCCGCGGCCAGGGAGGACACCGAGTCGCGGATCTCGTTCTCCAGGTCGGCCAGTTCGTCGCCGCGGGAGGCGAGTTCGGCGCGCCCGGCGTCGGTGATGGAGTACACCTTGCGGCCGCCCTCGGTGGAGTGGGTGACCAGGCCCTCCTGCTCCAGCTTCGCCAGGCGCGGGTACACGGTGCCGGCGGAGGGGGCGTACAGGCCCTGGAAGCGCTCCTCCAGGAGGCGGATGACCTCGTAGCCGTGGCGCGGGGCCTCGTCCAGCAGCTTCAGCAGGTAGAGGCGGAGCCGGCCGTGGGCGAAGACGGGGGCCATGTCAGACACCCTTCCGGAACGGATCCGCCGCGTCCGCGCCGTACCCGCCGTCCGGGGAGGGTGGCCGGCGCAGCAGGGCGATGGCGCCCGAGACGGTGGTCGCCTTGAGGCGCGTGCCCCCCGCCCCCATCCGGCCGGAGATCCGCTTGGCGCCCCACTGGCCGCTGACCCGCAGCTCGTCGAAGGCGCAGGAGACGTGGCCGCTGGTGGTGTTGGCGTCCACCTCGGCGTCGGCCGGGTCGGGGATGCGGATGGCGATCTCACCGGAGACCGAGGTGAGGCGGACCTCGGAGCCGCTGCGCGGGTCCAGGTCGAGCACCATGTTGCCGCTCACCGAGTCGGCCTTGACCTGGCTGCCGCTGCCCTCGACCACGGTGAGGTCCCCCGAGACGGTGTTCACCCGCAGGTCGCCCGAGACCGCCTGGGCCTCGACGTTCCCGGCCACCGTCTCGGCCGTCACCGGCCCGGCCTGCCCGACGAGTGTGATGTCGCCGTTGACGCCGCGGACCGCCGTACGGTCGGAGATCCCCGAGACGACCGCGCTGGCGCCGACGACCCCGACCGAGACCTGGGTGCGCTGCGGCACCGCGAGCGAGACGACGGCGTGCCGCTGCCAGCCCTTGCGGTCGAGCCACTTGAGCAGGCCCTTCCACGGCAGGTCCTCGTAGGAGACGGTGAGGGTGCCGCCGTCGTGGGTGACGATCAGCGGCGGCCCCTCCAGTTCGGCGACCTCCAGCCGCGCCGGGCCCTCGTCGACGCCGACGACGTTGACGGCTCCGTTGACGATGCGCACGTGCAGGGTGTCGACGGCTCCGTCGAAGACCAGCTTGTGCGGCTCCGTGACCTTCCACTCCCGTGTGCCGGGTGTTCCGCTCATTCCGCCCCTCCTCGGGGTCGCCGGGCGCGGGGGCCGCGCCGACACCGACAACGCAACATATCGCGTCTCTCGATAGACACGATATATCGCGTAACGGGGAAGTCAAGCGCCCTCGCCCATCCCGCGCCGCCGAGTCCCCGCCGGACCGGGGCACTTGGCGACCGGTTGCCCAGGGCTACCGTCGAGGTGGATCATGCCCGCGCGGCGGGCGCGGGAAGCGCGCGGGAGCACGGGGCCGCCCTGGCCGGGCGGCCGCGGGTCACTCGTCCTCGTCGTCGTCCAGCCGGGCGAGCCAGGTGGCCAGCCGCTCCACGGGGATCTCGAACTCGGGATTGAGGTCGACGAACTCGCGCAGCCGCTCGGCGAGCCACGCGAGAGTCACCTCCTCCTCGCCCCGGCGGTTGTCCAGCTCCTCGATGCCGCGGTCGGTGAAGTACATGGGGGTGCTCCGGATCAGGGTTCGAAGGATGACGTCACAGGTCAGGATAAGTAACCCCGCGGCGGGAACCGGAGTCTCCCCCTCTTCCCCCTCCCGCCCGCGCATCCGTGCGCGGGGCGGCATATGACGTGGCTTGCCACGGGTACGGGCCCGGGCATGGGAAGCTGTGCCGAGACATCCTGAGGGAGGGGAGCTTGGTGGGTTCGCAGGGCGGCGTGTCGCCCTCGGTGGCCGGGGTGGCGCTGCCCGACTTCACCGGGGTCGATCCCCTGAGGATGCTGCGGGAGGGCAGAGGGCATCCGCAGTTGCTGCGCGTCCTGGCCGATCTGCGGGACCGGATGGAGCCGGGAGCAGAGCCCGCGGTCTCCTACTACGACGACAGCCCCGGGGGCCTCTCGTGGCGGGTGGAGTGAGCGCGACGCGCCACGATCCAGCCCCCTGGCCCCACGCAGTGCTCGATGTCGCCGCCGTGCGGGGCGAGGGCATCCCGGCCGTGCCGTTCAGGCAGTTCGTCCTGAAGACGAACGGTCGCTGCAACCTGGCCTGCACCTACTGCTACATCTACCAGGGCGCCGATCAGGGCTGGCGGACTCGGCCGGCGCGCGCCTCCGCCGAGGTCCTGCGGCGCACCGCCGATCGGATCGCCGATCATGTCGCCACGCACGGGCTCACGGCCATCCGGGTCGAACTCCACGGCGGCGAGCCCTTGCTGGGCGGGCCGCGTCGGGTCATCGGCCAGGCGACGGCCGTCCGTGAGGCTGTCGCGTCCACCGTGGGTTCCCGATGTGCGGTGCAGGTCGGGGTGCAGACCAACGGGACCTTGCTCACCGAGGACGTGGTCGGTGAACTCGCCGCGGCCGGCATCTCCGTCGGGGTGAGTCTCGACGGCGGCTCCGCCCTGCACAACCGGCGGCGGGTCGACCACGCCGGACGCTCCTCCTGGGCGGCGGCGACACGGGGTCTTCGCCTGCTGGCGCGGCGGCCCGAGGCGTACGCCGGGATCCTGTGCACGGTCGATCCGACGCTCGACCCCGTGGAGGTCTACGCCGGCCTGCTGGCGTTCGACCCGCCCACCATGGATTTCCTGCTGCCGCACGCCACCTGGGACACGCCGCCCCCCGGGGTGCCCGACCCCGGGGACCCGTCACGAGCCACGCCGTACGGCGACTGGCTGGCCCGTGTCTTCGACCAGTGGTGGAACGAGGGTGAACGGGTCAGGATCCGGCTCTTCTCCGAGATCATCGGCCTGCTACTGGGTGTGCCGGGGCGCAGCGAGGCCATGGGGCTGTCGCCGCTCGCCGCGGTTGTCGTCGAGACGGACGGGAGCCTGGAGCAGGTGGACTCCCTGCGGACCGCCTACGAAGGGGCCTCCGCCACCGGGATGGATGTATTCAGTGCCCCCTTCGACCAGATGCTCGATCATCCGGGGGTCGTGGCCCGTCAGATGGGGCTCGACGCCCTGCCTCCGCGTTGCCGCGCCTGCCCGGTGGTGCTGGTGTGCGGCGGCGGCAACTACGCCCATCGCTTCCGGTCCGGCAGTGGCTTCCGGAATCCGTCGGTCCACTGCGCCGACCTGGAGCGCCTCATCCGGCATATCGCCGGCCGGTTGGCCACGGCGGTGATGGCCGACCCCGCCGACGCCGATCCGGCCTGATTGCAGGGAACGTGAACGCACGTCAGAATTTTCACGAGTGACGCCGAGGGCGCCGTGCGCTGGGAGACGAGGGGGCAGCCCAGGGTGGTAAAGGTGTTCATCAGCCACAGCTCCACCCATGACGACCACGCCGCGCAGGTCAGGGATCTGGTGGCGGAGGGCCTCAGGAAACGGGGCTACGAGGTCCTCGTCGACGTCAGTGCCATTCTGCCCGGTCAGAAGTGGCGGCCGCGCATCTACGAGTTGCTCCGCGACTGCCACGCAGCGGTCGTCCTGGTCAATCGCAAGGCACTCGACTCCCGTTGGGTGCAGCGCGAGGTCGACATCCTGCTGTGGCGGCAGGCCTCCGGCAACGGGTTCCACATCCTTCCCGCACTGGTCGGAGACGTCGCGCCGGGGGAGATCTCCGAGGAGAGGTTCGGCGAACTCAACGAGGTGCAGGCCGTGGGAGCCGTGGCGTCCCCGGAGCAGGCGGCGCAGGCCATCGTCCGCCTTTTCCCCGCCATCGGCGAGGCCCCCACCGGGGGCGCGATGCACCAGTGGCTGCGGAACATATCCAGCCAGTTGTCGCAGGTCCGCGACGGCCCGGGGCTGGACATGGTGGCGGAGGCCCTCGAACTACCGCAGGAGGACCGGGACCTGCTGACCGTGGGCGGCACGGCGGCCACCGACTTCCTCGCCGTGCAGATGCTGCACACCCATCCGGCCGTCCGCATCCGCAACCTCGTCCACGCCGTCCGGTACCAGATGGACCCCGGTGCGCTGGCCAATCTCGTCACCCTGGTGCTCCCGGTGTGGGTGGACGCCGCCTCGGCACGCAGGGTCCTGCCGGGACGCGAGTGCACGCGGCACACCGTCCTCCTCAACGTACGCAAGGCCGGCACCGGTACGCACTATTTGGACCGTGCCTTCTGCATGGACGTCAGGCGTTACCACTACCTGATCGTCGGCATCGGGGGCCGCTTCGACGACGACGACCCGGAGCGTCTGCTGCGTGAGGCCTGCGGCAGGAACGTGAAGCGGTGGCTCGGCATGGAACCCACCGATCCGTGGGAGACAGCCGTGGAGGAGAAGGACCGCTGTCTGTACGTGATCCTGGACAGCAAGGGTTGCGACAGCCTGGAGCAGGCCGAGCGCGTCGTCGCGTGGCTGCACGAGCGTCTCCCCTGGCTGCACATCCTGTTGATCCCGCCCGGTCCGGTGCGGGCGGGTGAACGGCGGTCCGGGGGGCTGGTCGACGTGGTCCTGGTGAATCCTCCCTTCGGCGCCGACGACGAGCAGGTGGCACTCCGGGTCGCGGAGGAGCTCACCTCGCATGTGCGGAGCATGAGGTGACCGACGTGGCGGAGGGGAACGGCATGACCCCGGAGTCGTGGCTCGACACACCGGATCGGGGCGACGGACGGGTCTACGTGATGTCGGAACCGATCAAGTTCGCGGTCGACGTCGCTCTCGCCACGGGCAGACCCCTGCTCCTGAGAGGGAAACCCGGGTCCGGCAAGTCCTCCCTCGCCCCGCACATCGCCATGCAGCGGGGGTGGCGGTACTACGAACACGTCGTCACCAACCGCACCCAGCCCAGGGACCTGTTGTGGACGTACGACAGCCTGCGCCGACTCCACGACGCCCAAAGACCCGCGCGGGACGGCCACAAGCTCGATGACTGGGCCTATGTGCGCCCCGAGGCCCTGTGGTGGGCACTCGCCCCGCAGTCCGCGCGGCGCCTCGGTCGCCCAGCGGCGGGCGGGGGGCAGGGAACCGCTCGCGAACCGTTCGCCGAGGTGAACGCGCACCGGGCCCCGGACTGCGCCGTCGTCCTGATCGACGAGATCGACAAGGCGGACCCCGACGTCCCCAACAGCCTGCTCGTACCCCTGGGGTCCCACCGGTTCACGATCGCGGAGACCGGTACCGAGATCCGTACGGAGGAACCGGGTAAAGGAGCCGACCAGCGGCTGTCCCGGCACCTCATCGTCATCACCACCAACGAGGAACGGGAACTGCCGCAGGCGTTCCTCCGGCGGTGCGTGGTCGCCGTCCTCCCGGAGCACGACCGGGAGACCCTGGTCCGCATCGCCCGTGAGCACATGGAGCACTGGCCGGGCGGCGTCAGCGCCCGGGACCTCGGCCTCGCCGAAGCGGTGGCCGCGGAACTCGCGATCGTCCGCCAGCGTGCCGAGGCACAGGACCTGCGGTCGCCCAGTACCGCCGAGTACCTCGACGCCCTGCGTGCCTGCCGCACCCTCGGTGTCCATCCGCACGCGGACACCCAGCAGTGGAGGTGGCTGGTGAACAACGTGTTCGTCAAGCCCCAGCAGGTGGCCGAGGGGCTCATGTGAGCGGCGAAGCCTGGCTCGGGGACCTCCTTCGCGCGGGCCGGGCACTGGGGGCCTCGACCCCGGAGGAATGGGCCCGCATCGCCGCCGCACTCGGGCTGGGCCACGACCCGCCCGACGGGACCGCTCGCGTCGCCCGGGACACTCCCGTCCCCGGCGACCGTGCCGTGAACGGGCCGCCGCGGGACCACGAGGAGCCGGGGCCTCCCGATGCCGGCCACCGGCCGGGGCGGCACCGACCCCCCACGGCGCGTGAGGACGACGACACCCCGGACCTGGCCCCGGTGGAACGGACGTCGCCGCTCGGGCTCCGCTGGACGGTGGACCCGCTGCCCCCTCCGGACGGGCGCTCCTCGCTCGCCGCCCCGCTGCCGCACACTCCGTTGCTTGCGCCCCGCTCCACTGCCGCGATCCTGCGCACCGCGCTGTCCAGGATCACGGCCGAGGGCGAGCTCGACGTGGAGACCGCGGCCGAACAACTGGCCCGCGCCCGCCCCCTCCACGAGATCCCGCGACGACCGCTCCCCACCCTCCGTTACGGAGTGCAGGTCCTGGCGGACATCTCGGCCGGCATGGAGCCGTTCGCCGGTGATGTGCAGGACATCATCGGTCAGGTGCGTGCCCAGGCCGGAGTCGCCAGTACCCAGGTGCTGCGCTTTTGCGACGTGCCCACGCGCGGGGCGGGTCCGGGCCCGCGCGGTGCCTGGCAGGCCTACCGGCCGCCGCAGCAGGGCAGACGGGTGCTCGTGCTCTCCGACCTCGGTGCCGGGGGCCCGCCGTTCAACCCGTGGCGGGCCCGGCCGGAGGAATGGCACCGCACCGTGCACGCCATCAGGCAGCGCGGATGTGACGTGGTGGCCCTGGTGCCGCTGCCGGAACGGCAATGGCCCAAGTGGTGGCGCACGCTCCTGCCCGTGGTGCCCTGGGACCGGGGCACCACGGTCAGCCGTGTTCTCGGAGTGGTGGGATGAGGGTTCACGGCGCACGGCCCGGACGCGAGCTCGCCGTGCTGCTCAGCGTCACGAGCCGTATCGAGCCCGAACTCGTTCGCGCGGTGCGGATCCATGCCGCGCCCCGCCTCGACGTCGGCGCGGAGAGCGACCTCTGGTTCGGTGAACTGGTCGACCGGCGGGGCGCCGGGTACATCACGCTTCGCGAGGAAGTCCTGCCCGAACTCCGCCAGGAACTGGCCGAGTTGCTCAGGGAGTCGCCCCCGGGCGCGCCCGTCCACAAGCTTGAGGAGGCGATCAGCCGGGTGCACGGTGGCCGTTCGTCCGCCCTGCGCGCAGAGGAACGCGTCACTTGGCTCGCCGTCGCCCGGCCCCGTGACGCCGACGCCCAGATCTCGGCCGTCCTGCAGCCCGCGCTGCGGGCCCTGGTGGAGGAAGGGCGCGAGGGAATCGCCCGGTGGTTCGTCGACGCGTGGAGAAGGTTCCCTGACCTCGTCCGGACGTCCACGGTGGGATGGCAGCTCGCCACCCTGTCCTTCGCGCGCTTCCCCGCCCGCGCGGTGTCCTTGGAGCAACCGGCCCGGCTGACGTTGGCCGACCTGGGACCGCTGGTCGGACACCTGCCGGAAGCCCGCCTGCCCGTCCGCCGCGAAGGGGTCCGAATCGTGCTCGGCGAGGGGGCACGGGGCCGTGGCGGGTTCGCCCTGACCGTCCCGGACAGCGATCCGAGGATCCTGGAGCTCGTTGCCGGGACGTCGACCCGGACCGTCCTCGTCGGTCCGGGCGAGACGATCGAGGAGTGGGTCGGTCCGGACAGCGTGCGCCTGGTCAGCGCGGACGGATCGGTCTACGAACTCCCAGCCGGCCGTGAGCCGGGCCGGGGAGCGACGAGCGGGCACATCACGATCAGCTACGCCGGTTCCAACCGGCCGTGGGCGGCCTGGATCGCCCACCAGCTGGAGCAGGTGGGACTGCGCACCACGATGTTGCGCTGGGACCCCGGGGCCGAGGGCCGGCTGACCGATGTGCTGTCGGACCTCCTTCGGGCCCGTGGGCGGCTGCTGCTCGTGCTCGACAACTCCTACTTCCGGCTCGGCCCGCGGACGCGCGAGGAGTGGACCTCGGCGCTGCGGGAGGTCGTGCCGCCCAACGCCGACCGGTTCGTCGCGGTGAGTACCGCAACGGATCCACTCCCCCCGGCGGCGGCCCCCCTGCGCCCGGTCGACCTGCAGGGTCTCGCCGCACCTGAGGCGCGTCGCCGCATCTTGCGGCGCCTGGACATCGACCCGGGCGTCACGGCGGTCGCCGAAGGCGACGTCAACGCCCCCCGCTACCCCAACGACCCCCCGGAGATCCGGAGGATCCCGCGCCGCAATGAGCGCTTCACCGGCCGCGACAAGATCCTCGAAGACCTCCATGACAAGCTGACGGCCGGTGGGTCCGAGGGTGCGCGCTGCGCTCTCCACGGCATCTCGGGGGTGGGAAAGAGCCAGATCGCGCAGGAGTACTCCCATCGTTTCGGCAACGCCTACGACGTCGTCTACTGGGTCAGCGCCAACTACCGGGGCACCGCCCGCGAGCAGCTCGCGCAACTGGCCGAGCATCTGGGCCTGTCGGTGGGACAGGAGATCGGCGACCGCATTCGTGCCGTCCAGGAAGCCCTGCGTACCGGTCGCCCCTACGAGCGCTGGCTGCTGGTCTTCGACGGCGCCGACTTCATGGACCAGGTCGACGACCTGATCCCGGAGGGCCGTGGCCACGTGCTGCTGACCACCCTCACGCGTGACTGGTCCACCGCGGGCCGGGCCGAGGAGATCGAGGTACCGCCCTTCCTGCGCGAGGAGAGCGCCGCCTATGCCCTGCGCCGGGCCCCGCGCCTGACGCCCGGCGAAGCCGACGACCTCGCCGAAGCCGTCGAAGACCTGCCGCTGCTGCTGGCCCAGACCGCCGCCTGGCTGGACACCAACCCGATGCCCGCCCGGGACTACGTGGCCCTGATCCGCCGGGGCGAGCCCAGTCAGCTGGGCATCGGGATCGGCGACAACTACCCGATGAGCTTCCAGACCAGTTGGTCGATCACACTCAACACACTCCGCGACCGCGCCCCGGGAGCCGCCGAGCTGCTCAAGCTGCTGGCGTTCTTCTCCCCGGACGCCATTCCCGTCCGGCTGATCCAGTCTGCCCGCGCCCCCGACCTGCCCGAGCACCTGGCTGCCCTCGCCGCGGACCCGATCGGCTGGCCCACCGCGCTGCGGCGTCTGTCGGAGGCCACCGCGGTGCGTCTGGACCAGGAGGCCGCGGTCGACACCGTCCAGATGCACAGGCTCTACCACGGCTTCCTCCGCAACGACCTCCGCGAGGACGAGGGCGTCGCCCTCTCCGAGACCGCGTGCCGGATCCTTGCACGTGCGGACCCCCGGATGCCGACCGAGCCGGGCGAGTGGCACCGCTACGCGGAGCTCGTCCCGCACCTGAAGTACTCCGGAGCACTGGAGAGCAACGACGAGGAGGTGCAGGACCTCGTCGTCAACTGCATGAACTACCTGCGCTCATGCGGCGAGTACCAGACCGGTCTCACCCTGTGCGAAGAGGCGCTGGCCAGGTGGCACGGCCGTATCCCGCCGACCCGTCGCGTCATGCTGATCGCAACGACGCTGCACACCAACCTGCTGAGGAGGTCCGGCCGTTACCACGAGGCCGAGGCAGCGGGCCGGTCGGCGGTGCGGGCGTTCGCGGACCGAGCGCCGGACGACCCCGATCTGCTGACCGCCCGCAACGCACTTGGAGGCGCCCTGCTCGCCCAAGGGCGGTTCCAGGAGGCCCATGAGCTCTACGACGACATGCACCGGCAGTACCAGCACACCGTCGGACCGGAGAGCCCGCGCACGCTCCAGGCACGGGAGAACCTGGGACTCGCCCTCGGACTCCTCGGGCGCTATGAAGCGGCATTGAGGCTCTACGACGAGAACACGCGCGTCCGCACACTGCTGTACCGGGCCGACCACCCCGACACACTGCGCTCCGTACTGGACGCCACCAGGATGCTGCGTCTGTTGGGCCGGTACGCGGAAGCCATGTCCAAGCAGGACCTCAACGTCACTCTCCACCGCCGACGGCTCGGGCCGAACAACCCCGAGACGCTGCGGGCCGAGCACAACCTCGCAATGTGCATGCGCCGTCAGGGCGACCTGGCGGGCGCCGAGGCCCTGATGAGCAGCGTGGTGGCACGCTGCGCGCAGGTGCAGGGGCCCCGTCACCCGGAGACGCTGATGGTACAGGCGGACTTCGCCACCCTCACCCGGGCGCAGGGCGACTTGGACGTGAGCCGCGAGCTGTCCGAGAGGGTCGCGGCGCGCTACCGCGAGCTGGTGGGCGAGGACCACCCGTACACCGTGGGCACCTACGGCAACACCGCTCTGGCGCTGTGGGAGTACGGGGAGCGCGACGCCGCCCTGGACATCGCCGAACGCGCCCTGGTCGGCATGCGCCGGGCCGTGGGCGAGCACCACCCCTGGGTCCTGGGCTGCGCCCTCAACACCTCGGGCGCCCGGCACCTGGCCGGTCACGAGGAGGACGCACTCGAGCTGAGCCGCCGCAGTCTCCAGCAGGCCGTGGGCATCATGGGCGACACCCACCCCCTGACGCTGTCCTGCAAAGCGGCCCTCGTCGACGACCTGAGGAGCCTGCGGCAAGCCGAGGAGGCGGGCAGCCTGGAGCGCGAGGCACTGCGGCAGTTGACCGACACCCTCGGCGCCCAGCACCCGCACACGTTGTCCGTGCGCCGTCGTGAGCGGCCCTCCTGGGACTTCGAGCCCCAGCCCATCTGAGCCCGGCACGCGAGGGGCCCCGCACTCCGTGAGTGCGGGGCCCCTCGCGCGGTGTCGCTCAGTGGTGCCTCAGAGCTCGAAGACCTCGTGCACCAGCTGCTCCTGCTCCTGCTGGTGGCGCTTGGCGGAGCCGACCGCCGGCGACGAGGAGGACGGGCGCGAGACGCGACGCAGCCGGTCGGCGTTGTCGGGGGCGGCGCCCAGGACCAGGTCGAGGTGGTCGATGAGGTTGAGGGCGATGAAGGGCCAGGCACCCTGGTTGGCCGGCTCGTCCTGGGCCCAGACGTACTTCTGGGCCTTGGTGAACGGGGCCAGGGCGGCCTGGATCTCCAGGCCCGGGAGCGGGTAGAGGCGCTCGATCCGGATGAGGGCGGTGTCGAAGGCACCGCGCTTCTCCCGCTCGGCGACGAGGTCGTAGTAGACCTTGCCGGAGCAGAAGACGACCTTGCGGACCTCTTCCGGCCGGACGGCGGAGTCGCCGATGACCGGCTGGAACTGACCGGAGGTGAACTCCTCGGTCGTCGACGTCGCCGCCTTCAGACGCAGCATCGACTTTGGGGTGAAGACGATGAGCGGCTTGTGGTGCGGGTTGTGGACCTGCCACCGCAGGAGGTGGAAGTAGTTCGCCGGGGTGGTCGGGACCGCCACCGTCATGTTGTTCTGCGCGCACAGCTGCAGGAAGCGCTCGATGCGGGCGGACGAGTGGTCCGGCCCCTGGCCCTCGTAGCCGTGCGGCAGGAGCAGGGTGACGCCGGAGGTCTGGCCCCACTTCTGCTCGGCGGAGGAGATGAACTCGTCGACGACGGTCTGCGCGCCGTTGACGAAGTCGCCGAACTGGGCCTCCCAGGCGACGAGCGCGTCCGGGCGGGCGAGCGAGTAGCCGTACTCGAAGCCCATCGCCGCGTACTCGCTGAGCAGCGAGTCGTAGATGTTGTAGCGCGCCTGGTCCTCGGAGAGGTAGAGCAGCGGGGTGTAGTCCTCGCCGGTCTCCCGGTCGACCAGCACGGCGTGCCGCTGGCCGAAGGTGCCGCGGCGGGAGTCCTGGCCGGCGAGCCGGACCGGGGTGCCCTCCATCAGCAGGGAGCCGATGGCGAGGGTCTCGCCCATGGCCCAGTCGATGGTGCCGTCCTCGACCATGGCCGCGCGGCGCTGCAGCTGCGGCAGCAGACGCGGGTGGACGGTGATCCGCTCGGGGATGTTGACCTGCGAGGCCGCGATCCGCTTGACGGACTCCTGGCTGATCGCGGTCGCGACCGGGACCGGGAACTCCGGACCGGCCGGCGTGCCCTGCTCCGCCTGCGAGGCGGCGGGCGCGGTGGCCTCGCGGACCTCGGTGAAGACCTTCTCCAGCTGGCCCTGGTAGTCCTGCAGGGCCTGCTCGGCCTCCTCCAGCGTGATGTCGCCGCGGCCGATCAGGGACTCGGTGTAGAGCTTGCGCACCGAGCGCTTCTTGTCGATCAGGTCGTACATCAGCGGCTGGGTGAAGGACGGGTTGTCGGCCTCGTTGTGACCGCGGCGGCGGTAGCAGATGAGGTCGATGACGACGTCCTTGTTGAACGCCTGGCGGAACTCGAAGGCCAGCCGCGCGACGCGGACCACGGCCTCCGGGTCGTCGCCGTTGACGTGGAAGATCGGCGCCTCGATCATGCGCGCGACGTCGGTGCTGTACATCGACGAGCGCGAGGACTCCGGGGCGGCGGTGAAGCCGACCTGGTTGTTGATCACCACGTGCACGGTGCCGCCGGTGCGGTAGCCGCGCAGCTGCGACATGTTGAGGGTCTCCGCCACGACGCCCTGGCCGGCGAAGGCCGCGTCGCCGTGGAGCACGACCGGCATGACCGTGAAGTCGGTGCCGCCCTTGCCGATGACGTCCTGCTTGGCGCGGGCGATGCCCTCGACGATCGGGTCGACCGCCTCCAGGTGCGAGGGGTTCGCGGCCAGCGAGACCTTGATCTGCTCGCCGTCCAGGCCCGTGAAGGTGCCCTCGGCGCCCAGGTGGTACTTCACGTCGCCGGAGCCGTGCATCGACTTCGGGTCGAGGTTGCCCTCGAACTCGCGGAAGATCTGCGCGTAGGACTTGCCGACGATGTTGGCCAGCACGTTCAGCCGGCCGCGGTGGGCCATGCCGACGACGACCTCGTCCAGGCGCGACTCGGCGGCCGCGTCGATGACGGCGTCGAGCAGCGGGATGACGGACTCGCCGCCCTCCAGCGAGAAGCGCTTCTGGCCGACGTACTTGGTCTGCAGGAACGTCTCGAAGGCCTCGGCGGCGTTGAGGCGGCGCAGGATGCGCAGCTGCTCGTCGCGCTCGGGCTTGGTGTGCGCGCGCTCGACGCGGTCCTGGATCCACTTGCGCTGCAGCGGGTCCTGGATGTGCATGAACTCGATGCCGACGGTGCGGCAGTACGAGTCGCGCAGCACGCCGAGGATGTCGCGCAGCTTCATCAGGGACTTGCCGGCGAAGCCGCCGACCGCGAACTCGCGCTCCAGGTCCCACAGGGTGAGCCCGTGCTCGGTGATGTCGAGGTCGGGGTGCTTGCGCTGCTTGTACTCCAGCGGGTCGGTGTCGGCCATGACGTGGCCGCGGACCCGGTAGGAGTGGATCAGCTCGAAGACGCGGGCGGCCTTGGTGACGTCGTCGTCGTGGCTGGCGTCGATGTCCTTGAGCCAGCGGACCGGCTCGTAGGGGATGCGCAGCGCCTCGAAGATCTCGTCGAAGAAGTTGTTCTCGCCCAGCAGCAGCTGGTTCATGATCCGCAGGAACTCGCCGGACGCCGCACCCTGGATGACCCGGTGGTCGTAGGTGCTGGTCAGCGTCATGACCTTGGCGATGCCCAGCTTGTTCAGGGTGTCCTGCGAGGTGCCCTGGAACTCGGCCGGGTAGTCCATCGAGCCGACGCCGAGGATCACCGACTGCCCGGGCATCAGGCGCGGCACCGAGTGGACGGTGCCGATGCCGCCGGGGTTGGTCAGGGAGACCGTGACGCCGGTGAAGTCGTCCATGGTCAGCTTGCCCACGCGGGCGCGGCGGACGATGTCCTCGTAGGCCTGCCAGAACTCGAAGAAGTTCAGGGTCTCGGCCTGCTTGATCGCCGCGACGACGAGCTGCCGGTCGCCGTTGGGCTTGACCAGGTCGATGGCCAGGCCCAGGTTGACGTGCTCGGGCTTGACCAGCGTCGGCTTGCCGTCCTTCTCGGCGAAGGACCAGTTCATCGCGGGCATGATCTTCAGCGCCTGCACCATGGCGTAGCCGATGATGTGCGTGAAGGAGACCTTGCCGCCGCGGGCGCGCTTGAGGTGGTTGTTGATGACGATGCGGTTGTCGAACAGCAGCTTCACCGGGATGGCGCGCACGGACGTGGCCGTGGGCAGCTCCAGCGAGGCGTGCATGTTCTTCGCCACGGCCGCGGACGGACCGCGCAGCGTCACGAACTCGGGGCCCGCCGCGCTCTCGGCGGCCGCGGCCTTGGGGGCCGGGGTCGGCTGCTGCGCCGGGGTGGGCTTCACCACGGCCGGCTTCGGCGGGGCGGGAGCCTCGGCGACCGGGGCCGGAGCCGGAGCCGGGGCAGCGGGGGCCACCGGGGCAGGCGCGGCCGCGACCGGCTTCACCGGCGCGGGGGCCGGAGCCGCCGGAGCCGGAGCCGGAGCCGCCGGGGCGGGCGCCGCCGGAGCTGCTGCGGGGGGCGTCTGAGGACGGCCCGTGGCGACCGCGGAACCCGTATCCGCTCCCGGCTTGTAGTCGGCGAAGAAGTCCCACCAGGCTCGGTCGACCGAGTTCGGGTCCTGGAGGTACTGCTGGTAGATCTCATCGACAAGCCACTCGTTCGGCCCGAAGCCCGCGGCAGGGTCCTGGGCCTGCCCGTCGGTTTCGGTCCTGGGGGTACCGCCCGGCCGGAGGCTGGGGGAACTCGAGCTATTGGGGGACTGTGGCGACACGGCGGTAACCGCCCTCTTCCGCTTCACAAGGTGATGGACAGCGGGAATAAAGGCTACGCCTATTGGACCGGTTCCTGCAGGCCCGGGGGCCAGTCGTCGCCTAAGTCACATCGAAAGGGCGGTTTCGGCGCGGAGATTGGCGGGAAAGAGGTCCCGAATCGACAGTCTTGGGCCGGGTGGATCACCCCACCCGGCCGAACGGCGCACGTCAGGCCGGTACCGGGGCGGAACCCGGGAGGGTGACGCGTATGCGGCAGCCGCGCGGGGACTCGGCGACCTTGATGTCGCCGCCGTGCAGGTCCACCGCCCAGCGGGCGATCGCCAGCCCCAGTCCCGTACCGCCGTCGCCGGGACCCGCGGTGCCGCGGTTGAAGCGCTCGAAGACGCGGGTGCGCTCCGCCTCGGGGATGCCGGGCCCCTCGTCCAGCACCTCCAGGTCCAGGCTGCCGGGGCCGGCCCCGCGCCGGGCGCGGACGGTGACCCGGCCGCTGGGCGGGCTGTGCTTGACGGCGTTGTCGACCAGGTTGGCGACCACCTGGTGCAGCCGTTCGGCGTCCGCGTAGGCGGTGAGCTCCGGCGGCGAGACGTCCAGGTGCAGATGGACGTCCTTGCGCGGCCGGGCGCCCTGCCCGCTGTCCTGGAGCCCCAGGCTGGCGGTCTTGATCACCGCCGACAGGTAGGGCCACACCTCGAAGCGCTTGGCGTCCAGCGGCACGATGCCGCTGTCGAGGCGGGACAGGTCCAGCAGGTGGGTGACGAGCAGGCTCAGCCGTTCGGCCTGCTGGAGCGCGGTGCGCATGGTCTCCGGATCGGCCTCGCTGACGCCGTCGACGACGTTCTCCAGGACCGCGCGCAGTGCCGCGATCGGCGTGCGCAGCTCGTGTGAGACATTCGCCACCAGTTCCTTGCGGTGCCGGTCGACGGCCTCCAGGTCGGCGGCCATGCGGTTGAAGGCGTCGGCCAGTTCGCCGACCTCGTCGCGGCGGCGGGCGTTGACGCGGCGGCTGTAGTCGCCGCGGGCCATGCCGATGGCCACCGAGGTCATCTCCCGCAGCGGCGCGGTCAGCCCGTGGGCGACCAGCTGGGAGATGAGCAGCGAGGCGATGATCGAGAAGATCGTGATGATCCTGATCTCGGTCGCGGAGTGCATCGCGACATAGATGAGGAAGGTGGTGATCGCCACCGAGGCGATCACGAGGAACTGCAGCGCCGCCTTGATGGACCGGAACGGGTCCCATGGCCGCAGGGCCGCCCAGGCACGGTCCCGCAGGCTCGGCGGGGGTGGCGTGCTGTAGGGGCTCATGAGGTGGGCGTCTCCAGGGCGTAGCCGACGCCGTGGACGGTGCGGATGCGCTCCGCGCCGATCTTGCGCCGCAGGGCCTTGACGTGGCTGTCGACGGTGCGGGTGCCCGAGGCGTCCGCCCAGTCCCAGACCTCCGCGAGCAGCTGCTCGCGGGAGAGCACGGCGCGCGGCTGCTGCGCCAGGCACACCAGCAGGTCGAACTCGGTGGGCGTCAGGTGCACGTCCGCGCCGCGGACCCGGACCCGCCGCTGGGCGTTGTCGATCTCCAGGTCGCCGAGCTGCATGTTGGCGCCGCGCGGGTCGCGGGCGGCGATGGTGGCCCGCTCCACGCGGCGCAGCAGGACGTGCACGCGGGCGACGAGCTCGCGCAGCGAGAACGGCTTGGTCATGTAGTCGTCGGCGCCCACGCCGAGGCCGACCAGCATGTCGGTCTCGTCGTCGCGCGCGGTGAGCATCAGCACCGGCACGGGCCGTGCGGCCTGCACGCGGCGGCAGACCTCCAGGCCGTCGTAGCCGGGCAGCATGACGTCGAGCACCAGCAGGTCGGGCTGCCAGGCGGCGGCGGTCTCCACCGCGGCCGGCCCGTCGCCGGCGGTGCGGACCTGGAAGCCCTCGGCCCGCAGGCGTACGGCGATGGCGTCGGCGATCGTCGCGTCGTCCTCGACCACCAGAACCCGGCGCTGTGCGCCGGGGGTGGCCGCGACCGCTGCGGCGTCGCCCGGAGTCGGCTGAGTGGTGTCCATGTGCGGTCCCCCATGGTCGTTTGCGTTGCGCAGCAGCGTACGGGGCACGACGGTATCGCGGCTATGCGGGTGTGGTTGCCAGGTGCACGACATCCGGAACGCCCCGGTCCACGGGGGTCTCCATCGTGCGGACCTGCGTGAACCCCGCGGTCCGCAGGGCGTCCTCGAACGCGGCGGACGGCTGGGCCGACCATACCGCCAGTACGCCGCCGGGTGTGAGCCGTGCCCGGCAGGCCGCCAGGCCGGCGGGTCCGTACAGCCCGCGGTTGTCGTCGGTGACCGTCCAGTCGGGGCCGTTGTCGATGTCCAGGCACAGGGCGTCGTACGTCGCGTCCGCGTCCCGCAGATACGCGACCAGGTCGCCCTCCAGCACCGTCACCCGCGGATCGTCGAGCGCGTGCTCGGAGAAGGGCGCCAGCGGCCCGATGCGGTGCCAGTCGACGACGGCGCGCTCGCGCTCGGCCACCGCGATGCGCCCCCAGCGCGGCTCCCGCACCGCGCGGGCCAGGGAGAAGCCCACGCCCAGGCCCCCGATCAGGACCGACAGGTCCGCGGTGCCCGCCGGCAGGGCGGCCAGGGCGGCGTCGACCAGCAGCCGCTCGGAGCGGCCGTCGGAGGTGTCCATGAGGAAGGTGCCGTTGGCGATGATCTCGAACCGCCCGTCGTGCCGGCGCAGGACCACCTCGCCGTACGGACCCTCGCGGCGGTCGAGCGTGACGGGCCGTTCCTCTTCGTTCGTGCGCATGAGCTCAGCGTAATGAGGGGCTGGTCGGCGGCCGTTCGACGGTCGATCGCTCAGAGCGAACACGGACCGGGGAACACCAGGGGCATCAGAAGCATTGAGTCTGCATAGCTCAACTTGATTGCTTAGGGAGAGATAATGGCTCAATCGTCTTCGTCGGCGTTCGCGCCGCTCACCCTGCCCGTGCTGCCGCTCGACGACGCGGTGGTCCTGCCGGGCATGGTCGTGCCCGTGGACCTCACCGACGCCGAGGCGCGCGCCGCGGTCGAGGCGGCCCAGGCCGCGCAGCGGTCCGGACTGCCCGGTGTCGGCAACAAGCCGCGGGTGCTGCTCGTTCCCCGTGTCGACGGCGACTACGCGGGAGTGGGCACGCTGGGCACCGTCGAGCAGGTGGGACGGCTGTCGGACGGCGATCCCGGGGCCGTGATCCGCGGCGTCAGCCGCGTGCGCATCGGCGCCGGCACGACCGGACCCGGCGCCGCCCTGTGGGTGGAGGGGACCGAGCTCGCCGAGCCGGCGCCCGCCGAGGCGCCCGGCACCGTCGCGGAGCTCGTCAAGGAGTACAAGGCACTGGCCACCAGCTGGCTGCGCAAGCGCGGGGCCTGGCAGATCGTGGACCGCGTCCAGCAGATCGACGACGTCTCGCAGCTGGCCGACAACGCCGGCTACTCCGGCTTCCTCACCACCAAGCAGCGTATCGAGCTGCTGGAGACCACCGACCCGGTCGCCCGGCTGAAGCTCGCCACGCAGTGGCTGCGCGACCACCTGGCCGAGCAGGACGTCGCGGAGACCATCCGCAAGGACGTCCAGGAGGGCATGGAGAAGCAGCAGCGCGAGTTCCTGCTGCGGCAGCAGCTCCAGGCCGTCCGCAAGGAACTGGCCGAGCTGAACGGCGACCCCGAGGACGAGGCGGACGACTACCGTTCCCGCGTCGAGGCCGCCGACCTGCCCGAGAAGGTGCGCGAGGCCGCTCTGAAGGAGGTCGAGAAGCTGGAGCGGTCCAGCGACGCGTCCCCCGAGGGCAGCTGGATCCGCACCTGGCTCGACACCGTACTGGAACTGCCGTGGAACACCACGACCGAGGACGCCTACGACATCCCCGGCGCGCGGGCGGTGCTGGACGCCGACCACGCGGGCCTGGAGGACGTGAAGGAACGCATCACCGAGTACCTGGCCGTGCGCAAGCGCCGCAGCGACCGCGGTCTCGGGGTCGTCGGCGGGCGTCGCGGGGGCGCGGTGCTGGCCCTGGTGGGCCCGCCCGGCGTCGGCAAGACCTCGCTCGGCGAGTCCGTGGCCCGCGCGATGGGACGCAAGTTCGTGCGCGTGGCGCTCGGCGGCGTCCGCGACGAGGCCGAGATCCGCGGCCACCGTCGCACCTACGTCGGCGCGCTGCCCGGCCGGCTCGTGCGGGCCATCAAGGAGGCCGGGTCGATGAACCCGGTGGTCCTGCTGGACGAGATCGACAAGGTGGGCTCCGACTACCGCGGCGACCCGTCCGCCGCCCTGCTGGAGGTCCTGGACCCGGCCCAGAACCACACCTTCCGGGACCACTACCTGGAGGTCGAACTGGACCTGAGCGACGTGGTGTTCCTCGCCACCGCCAACGTCCTGGAGGCCATCCCCGAGCCGCTGCTGGACCGCATGGAACTGGTGCGGCTGGACGGCTACACCGAGGACGAGAAGGTCGTCATCGCCCGCGACCACCTGCTGCCGCGCCAGCGCGAGCTGGCCGGGCTCGGCGAGGACGAGGTCACCGTCGACGACGCGGCCCTGCGCAAGCTGGCCGGGGAGTACACCCGCGAGGCGGGCGTGCGCACCCTGGAGCGGTCGATCGCCCGCATCCTGCGGAAGGTCGCGGCCAAGCACGAACTCGGCGAGCGCGAGCTGCCCTTCACCGTCACCCCGGAGGAGCTGAGGGACCTCATCGGGCGGCCGCACCACGTGCCGGAGTCCGCGCAGGACCCGCAGGAGCGGCGCACGGCCGTGCCGGGGGTGTCCACGGGCCTGGCGGTCACCGGCGCCGGCGGCGACGTCCTCTACATCGAGGCGTCGCTGGCCGATCCGGAGACCGGCGGCAGCGGGCTGCAGCTCACCGGACAGCTGGGCGACGTGATGAAGGAGTCCGCGCAGATCGCGCTCTCCTTCCTGCGCTCGCACGGCGCCGAACTGGAACTGCCGGTCGGCGACCTGAAGGAGCGCGGCGTCCACATCCACGTCCCCGCGGGCGCGGTCCCCAAGGACGGCCCGAGCGCGGGTGTCACCATGACCACCGCGCTGGCCTCGCTCC
Source organism: Streptomyces sp. NPDC046977 (assembly GCF_040644455.1). Classification (NCBI taxonomy): domain Bacteria; kingdom Bacillati; phylum Actinomycetota; class Actinomycetes; order Kitasatosporales; family Streptomycetaceae; genus Streptomyces; species Streptomyces sp. NPDC046977. Next base: position 55,402 of record NZ_JBEYWO010000011.1, on the reverse strand, counting down.
TGTCGGGACGCCGGGTCCGCACCGACGTGGCGATGACCGGCGAGGTGTCGCTGACCGGGCGCGTGCTGCCCATCGGCGGCGTCAAGCAGAAGCTGCTGGCGGCGCACCGCGCCGGGATCACCACCGTGGTGATCCCCAAGCGGAACGAGGCGGACCTGGACGACGTCCCCGCCGAGGTCCTGGAGAAGCTGGAGGTCCACGCGGTCTCGGACGTCCGGCACGTGCTCAAGCTGGCCCTGGAGCCCGCCGTCACCGACGCGGATTCCGGCCTGGAGGCCTCGATCGCGGCCTGACCCAGGCCGCGTCAGGGTGAGAGAAGAGAGCGGCCCGTCCCCTGTGTCCGGGGAGGGGCCGCTCTCGCGCGCGGGGGCCGCCGCGCCCGGTGGGGACGTGACACCGGCGACGGATGTGCCCCTGGTCACGCCGTTGATCCACGTCTGCGAAATACTGGGGGCGCCGCGCGCACCGCGGCGCCCGAAGAGAAGTTTCCGTCCTGAAAGCGGGTGACCGCGTGGCCGACACGGCCGGGCCCCACGGAGGTGCCGACCCAGTGATGGAGGCGCTCGAACGCGAACTGACCGTCCTGTTCCGGCGGGCCCGGGCCTCGCAGGGCGAAATGGCCCGCGAGGTCCATCCCGAACTCGAACCCGCGGCGTACGGGCTGCTGGCCCGGCTGTCCGAGACCGGCCCGCAGCGAGCGACCGTGCTGGCCGGGTACTTCGGCGTCGGCAAGGCGACGATGAGCCGCCAGCTGCGCGCGCTGGAGGAGCTCGGGCTGATCCACCGCGAGCCGGACCCGGCGGACGGCCGGGCCTTCCTCGTCCGTCTCACGGAGGAGGGCGAGGCCCGCTTCACCCGGGTCCGGCTCGCCCGCCGGGCCCGCTACGTCAGCCGGCTGCGCGGCTGGGACCGGGCCGAACTGTCGGAACTGGCCCGGCTGCTGAGCCAGCTGAACGACTCGCAGGAAGGCGCCTGAGCGCGCGCCGGGCATCGGGGACGGGGTTGCGCCGCCGTCGATGACGGCGAGGGCCTCCGGTGCGGTGCGGCCGTGGACGGCTCCACCGCACCGGAGGCCCTCGCGTCCGGCCGTCGAGCCCGGCGGACCGTTCGCGCTCGTTCTCGCCCAGGTCGTTGCGGCTCGTGGTCCAGGCGCACGGCGGCCTCCGGCAGGCGGCGCAGCGCGGTGTGCCGGCCGATCGGGTGGGCGACGAGCGTGGCGAGGTGCCCGGGCAGGCCGCCGACGCGGGCGGACCGGATCAGGCGCGTGGACGGCGCCGCACGTCAGTACCCCTGGAGCTCCACGAACACCGCGGTGGCGTCGTCGCTCTTCTTGCCCCGCGGGAAGCGTGTGCGGTCGGGGTCGGCGGACTCCGCCGCGCGGACCCGGCGGACGAGTTCGTCGGGTCCGGCCTTCCGCAGCAGGGCGACCAGGCCGGCCCGGTCGGTCTCGCCGAAGACGTCGGCCAGCCGCGTCGCACCGTCGGTGAGCGCGGCGACGGCCCGCACCGACGACCGCGGCCGCACACCGGTGACGGCGCGGGCGGCCACGCCGGGGTCCGCTGCGGCCGTGAAGAAGCCGCCCTCGGCGTTGCGGAGCGCCTCGACGGCCTCGGCGTACACCGCCGCGGCCCGCGCGCGCTCCTCGCTGCCGCGCGGCAGCGCGCGGACGGCGGCCCGCAGGGCGGGCACCGGTTCGGGCAGGCGGTCCAGCCGGTCGTCGAGGACGGCGTCCACCGCACCGGACGCGTCCTCGATGAGCAACTCCGAGTCGGATAGCACCAGATGCTCCACGGTGTCCGCATTCCACCGGACCGCCACAACGGTCGCCTGCGGGGTACGCCGGTGATAAAGGTCACAGGTCGCGCGATGCGTGTCGGCGGTCCGCGCGACGGCCTGCGCGAGACACTCCGCCAGGGGCGGCGCCGAGGGCGAAACGGACAGTTCGATCATGGAACCGCCCAGCTCGGAGACGTACCAGGGCACGGTGTGCCGGCATCCGGTGGGACCGTCGGGCGGGGTGACACCGTCGAGCAGGACCAGTGAACCGCCGCCGCCTGATGCGGGCATGGCGATCGCCACGAAGTCCTCGTTCGGGCGATCGGGGGTACCGGGCTCGGTGGCCGTCTCGACGCGCATGCGTCCAGTGTGCGGCACCCGCACGCGCGGCCTGTTCGAACCCCCGCGGGGGTCCGCAGCGGGGCCCGGGCCGTGAAGGCGCGCATCCTGCCAGGACCGCGCGGAGGACGCCAGTTCCCCGACGTGCCCGCCGGCGGACCCGCGAGCGGCGGTCCCGCGCGGGAGTTGAACGTCAACTTGTCGGTGCGATTCACTCGTTCGAGTGTCGAGGTGAGGGACGCACATCTGCATTCCGGGTCGGCCTGAGATGGTCGGGACGATGCCGGGAAGAGGCCAGACGTTGCCGTGCTCGGCGCTCGGCCGATGTGTCGTCATCTCGGGACAACTGGACCAGGCAGACGGGATAGCGAGCACCGGTGCGAACACGACGTAACCCGCGGACCAAGCGCGTGCGGCAGAGACTGCTCGGTGCTCTGCTGATCTGCGCCGTCACCGTTCTGGCCGCCTCCGCGCCGGGCGTGGCGACGGCCGTACGGGACCTCGCGGAGTCCCAGCGACTGCTCGGCATGGCCCGGCTGCAGGGGCAGGCGGTCTCCCTCAGCCACGCGCTGGCCGACGAACGCGACGACACCGCGGTGCTCGTCGCCACCGGCCGGTCCGCCGAGGGCGCCGCGGGCGTCCCCGGGACCGAGCGGGAGCGCGTCGACCGGCAGGTCGAGGAGGTCCTCGCGGCCGCCGCGGACGCCGACACCACCGACGCGCCGGCGTTCGCCGCCGCGCTCACCGAGGCGGGCCACCGGCTCGCCGAACTGCCCGCGATCCGGCGGAAGGCGCTCTCCGGTTCCGGCGGGGCCGTCGCCGCCGCCCTGGCCTACCAGCCGCCCATCGACGCGCTGAACGCACTGGGCGCTGCCGTCGCCCGGTCGCTGCCCGCCCGCGGCGCCTCCGCCGACACCGCCGCGCTGCCCTTCCTCGCGCGCGCCGTCGACCACGCCTCGTTCCAGCGCGGCCTGCTGGTCGGCGCGCTCGCCGCGGGCGGGGCCCAGGGCGAAACGGTCGGCGCCGCGCAGACCGCCGCGGTGGGGGAGAGGACCGCGCTCGCCGACTTCCGCGCCGCCGCGTCGTCCGCCGCCGCCGAGCAGTACGACCAGACCGTCACCGGTTCCGACGTCGCCACCGCCGACCGGCAGCTGAAGTCGCTGCTGGACGCGGGCTCGCTCTCGGCCTCCGACCGCAAGCTGAAGTCCGCCTCCGTGCAGAGCGCGCTCTCCGCGCGGATCGACCTGATGCGCGGGGTCGAGTCCTCGCTCGCCGCGGCCTCCGCCGACCGCCTCGCCGCGCTGCGCTCCGACGACGTCACCGGCCTCGAACTGCACGTCGCCCTGGCCGGTGTCTGCTTCCTGCTGGTGCTCGGCACCTGCGTGTCCACCGCCCGCTCGATCACACGCCCCGTCGCCGCGCTCAACCGCTTCGCGCGCGGCGACGTCCCCGCCGACGAGCAGGTCAGGGCCGTCGGCTCGGACGAGTTCGCGGCGGTGGCCCGCGCCGTCAACGCGCTGCGGGCGGAGACCGCGGGCCTGCGGGAGCGGATCGCCGCGCAGGACGCGGAGCACACACGGGTGCAGGGCGTCCGCGACGCTCTCGCCGCCGAACGCGACCTGCTGCGGAGCCGGCAGGAGGCCCTGAGCGCGGAACTCGCGAGCGTGCGCGGCAGCGTCAGCGCCACCTCCGTGAACCTCACCCTGCGCACCCTCGGCCTGGTCGAGCGGCAGCTCACGCTCATCGAGAAGCTGGAGGAGCTGGTCCACGACCCGGACGAGCTCGCCCAGCTGTTCCGCCTGGACCACCTCGCGACCCGGATGCGCCGCAACAGCGAGAACCTGCTGCTGCTCGCGGGCACCGAGCACGGCCACACGAACCCCCGGCCGGTGCCGCTGGTGGACGTCGCGCGCGCCGCGGTCTCCGAGATCGAGAAGTACGAGCGGGTCCGCATCCAGCAACTGCCCGCGGGCCGGATCGCCGGGTTCGCCTCGGACGACCTCAGCCATCTCGTCGCCGAGCTGCTGGAGAACGCCACCACGTCCTCGCCGCCGGACACCGAGGTGCAGCTGTCCGGCTGGATGCTGGAGAGCGGCGAGCTGATGCTGTCGGTCCAGGACGAGGGCATCGGCGTCCCGGCCCACCGGCTGGAGGAGCTCAACGCCCTGCTGGCGCAGGCCGACCCGGCCGCGCCGGCCTCCGAGACCACCGGCATGGGCGTGTACGTGATAGCCCGGCTCGCCGCCCGGCACGGCATCCGCGTCCAGCTGCGCGACGCCAAGCGCGGCGGCACGACCGCGGTCGTGGTCGTCCCCGCCTCGGTCACCGCGCCCGCGGAGGACCCCGAGGGCCCGCAGACCCCGGTCGAGGCCGCGGTCGCCGGCGAGCCGTGGCAGCCCCGCGCCGTCCGGCCGCGGCCCCGGTCCGCCCCGCTGCCGGCCCCGCGCGAGGAGCGGGACGCAACGCCGGCCGGCGGGGACGCGCAGGAGCCGGCCGCCGCGACGGAGACCACCGGGAGCGAGCCGGTCGAGCACGCCCGTGCCGACCAGCCGCTTCCCGAACCCGCGCCCGTTCCCGCGCCGGCGGCCGAAACCGCGCCGGGCGGCAACTCGTTGACCGGCAAGGGACTGCCGCAGCGGGTCCCGCGCGCCACCGGCCTGTCGGGCGAGCCCCAGGTCCGTGACGCCCGCCAGGGGAAGGCGGTGGACCCGGAGGAACTGCGGCGCAAGCTCGGCGGCTTCGCCCAGGGCCTGCGCGAGGGGCGCGCGGACGCGGACGCCGAGACACGTGAGACACGGCGCGACGCGATCGCGCCCCAGGGGACGACGGACACAGCGGAAGAGAAAGTCAGCTCGGGGGGACCACAACAAGTCGAAGCCGAAGGCGTCGAGGAGGCACGCGGTTGATGTCGGCCAGAACGGACACCCAGAGCGAGCGGGACCTGAGTCACGAGGCACGCAACCTCCAGTGGCTGCTGCGCAATTTCGTGGACGACGTGCCGGGCGTCCGCTCCGTGGCCGTCGTCTCGTCGGACGGGCTGCTGCTGCTGAACTCCGAATCGGACGATTCCGAGGAACCTGCGAACACGCCGGACGCGCCGGAGGGGTCCGCCGCCGACGGTGACACCGCCGCCCGGCCCAAGGGCCCCGCGGGCACGTTCGCGGACCTGGCGACGGTGGTCTCCGGCATCGCGTCGCTCACCGACGGCGCCGCCCGCCTGATGGAGGGCGGCGGGGTCCGGCAGACGGCGGTCGCGATGGAGAACGGCAGCGTGTTCGTGATGTCGATCAGCGACGGCTCGCTGCTGGGCGTCCACGCGGACACCGAGTGCGACATGAGCGTCGTGGCGTACCACATGGCCCTCTTCGTCGGCCGGGCCGGCCATGTGCTCACCCCGCAACTCCGCACGGAGTTGCGGCAGGCGATCGAGGGAGCCCGCTGATGCCCCGGCACGCCGCGGCGCTCCCGGTGCGCGGCGCCGGGCGCCGCTCGGCCCGGGTGCGCCCCTACGCGCTGACCGGCGGCCGGACCTCCTTCGGGCACGTGCTGCTCGTGGAGACCTTCGTGGCCACGATCGACGGAGCGCAGGAGCGCCGGGAGCTGACCTCCGGGAACTGGGCGGAACGCGTGATGCCGGAGATGCGCGCCATCGTCGAACTGTGCCGCCGGATGCGGTCGGTCGCCGAGATCTCCGCGCTGCTGCGCATGCCGCTGGGCGTCGTCCGCGTGCTGCTCAGCGACTTGGCCGATCAGGGAAGGATCCGCGTGTACGGGACCGGGCACGGGCCCGGCGCCCCCGATCGCGCGCTGCTGGAGAGGGTGCTCGGTGGACTTCGCAGGCTCTGAGATGACGTCGGTGGCGGAGGAGGAGGGCCTTCAGGAGTGGCAACTCGACGTCAGCCGCGCGCCCACCTCGACCAAGATCGTCGTGGCGGGCGGCTTCGGCGTCGGCAAGACCACCTTCGTCGGCGCGGTCTCCGAGATCACCCCGCTCACCACCGAGGCGGTGATGACCCGGGCCAGCGAGGACATCGACGACCTCGGCTCGACCCCGGACAAGACCACGACCACGGTGGCGATGGACTTCGGCCGGATCACGCTCGACCGGGAACTGGTGCTGTACCTGTTCGGCACGCCCGGCCAGCAGCGGTTCTGGTTCATGTGGGACGACCTGGTGCGCGGCGCGATCGGCGCGGTCGTGCTGGCCGACACCCGGCGGCTGGCGGACGCCTTCCCGGCGCTGGACTATTTCGAGAGCAGCGGCCTGCCGTACGCGGTGGCGGTGAACCACTTCGAGGGCACGACCGCCTACGACGAGATCGACGTCCGTGAGGCCCTGGCCGTGCCGGACGAGATCCCCGTGCTGATCTGCGACGCGCGCGACCGCTCCACGGTGATCCAGGTGCTGCTGGCGCTGGTCAAACAGGCCCTGGTCGCGCACCCGGACTAGCAGCCCCAGGCATCCGGAGGTGCCCGCGCGGGCGCCGCCGGAATCCCGTCCCACCTCACCCATCTCCCCAGCACCGTACGAGAGAGCGTGCCGTCTTGCGCAGAATACTGATCGTGGGGGCCGGGCAGTCCGGCCTCCAGCTCGCCCTGGGCCTGCAGTCCCACGGGTACGAGGTGACCGTCATGTCCAACCGCACGTCGGACGAGATACGCGAGGGACGTGTCATGTCCACCCAGTGCATGTTCGACACGGCCCTCGGCCACGAGCGCGACCTCGGCCTCAATTTCTGGGAGGACCAGAGCCCGCGGATCGAGGGCCTGGGCGTCTCGGTGGCCGCCCCCGACGGATCCCGTCCGATCGACTGGCTCGGCCGGCTCGACGCGTACGCCCAGTCCGTCGACCAGCGGGTGAAGATGGCCGGCTGGCTGGAGACCTTCGGCGAGCGCGGCGGCAAGCTGGTCGTCCACGGGGTCACCGTCGGCGACCTGGACTACTTCTCCCGCGCCTACGACCTGGTGCTGGTCGCGGCCGGCAAGGGCGAACTCGTCTCGCTGTTCGGCCGGGACGCCGCCCGTTCCCCGTACGGCAGCCCCCAGCGCGCGCTGGCCGTCGCCTATGTGCACGGCCTCGCCCCGCGGCCGGAGCACCCGGACGTCCACGCGGTGCGGCTCAACATGGTCCCGGGAGCCGGCGAGCTGATCGTCATCCCGGCGCTGACCACCTCGGGCCCCTGCGACATCCTGTTCTGGGAGAGCCTGCCCGGCGGCCCGCTCGACGTCTTCGACGGCGTGAAGGACCCCGCGGAACACCTGCGCATCACGCTCGACCTGATGAAGCGTCACCTCCCGTGGGAGTACGACCGGGCCCGCGACGTCGAACTCACCGACGCCGGCGCCACCCTGGCCGGCCGCTTCGCCCCGGTCGTCCGCCGCCCGGTCGCCGAACTGCCCTCGGGCGGCCTCGTCCTCGGTGTCGCGGACGTCGTGGTCGCCAACGACCCCATCACGGGCCAGGGTTCCAACAGCGCCTCCAAGTGCGCCGCCGCCTACCTCGCGGCGATCGTCGAGCGCGCGGACCGGCCCTTCGACCGGGAGTGGATGGAGTCCGCCTTCGCCCGCTTCTGGACCACCGCCGAACCGGTCACCAAGTGGACCAACGCCCTCCTCGGCCCCCCGCCGGAGCACGTCCTCGGCCTGATCGGCGCCGCGGGCCAGTTCCCCGCGGTGGCCGACCGCTTCGCGAACGGCTTCGACGACCCGTCCGACTACGAGGCGTACTTCTACGACCCGGAGAAGACGGCGGCGTACCTCGCCTCGGTCGCGGGAGTCTGAGCACCGCCTGCAGCCGCCGGTCCGTCCGTGGGCCGCTCCCGAACGGCCCCCGGACGGACCGGAACCGGCACCGGATCACGCCGGGTGACGGATCAGGGCGCCCCCGCCAGGCTCACGGGCATGACGGGCGGCGGGTAGTGGGAACGGGGCCTGGACGACCGGTTCGGCCCGGGCACCGGACTCGTGGACGCGTAAGGCGCCACCGGCCCGATCGCCACGGCCGGATCACCCTTGTTCGCTGGCGGTTCTTCCTCATCAGGGTGGTGCTGAAGCCCGGGGCGATCGTGCCCTGCGCCTCGGTGGGGCGACTGCGCCGTGAATCGTGGCGCGGCGGACTCGTCCTGCGGACCTACGCGGGGGAGGAGGTCGCCTTTTTCTGGTTCGACGGGTCCCTGTGGAACCTGTTCTACGACTTCTCCCGCGTCTTCGGCGACGCGATGCGGCCGCACGCCGGCTCAGCCCGGGGCCGGGCCGCGTCCCCCGGGCCTGCCGGCGCCGGTCAGCGGGCGAGGAACGGGACGAGCGCTGCGAGGAGTTCGGCGGGCGCGTCGAGCGCGACGAGGTGGGCCGACGCGGGGAACTCGACGAACTCCGCGCCGGGGATCTCGGCGGCGTACCGGCGGGCGATGTCCCGGAAGTCGGCGACGTCGAGGCCACCGACTCCGACGAGCGTGGGCACGGCGAGCGTGGCGAGGTCGGCGTCCGAGCCGCCCTGGGACTGCTCCGAGACAGTCTCCTGCTGGGTCAGCGCGATCCGCAGTTGGTCCCGCAGTCGTTCGGCCAGTCCCGGGGCCACGTCCTCCCAGCCGCGGTTCGGGCCGCGAAGCCACATGTCCAGGTTGACGCGGACGGCGCCGTCGAGGTCGCCCGCGGCCAGGGCGGCCGTCTCGGCCTCGTCGTACGCGACCATCTCCGCCGACCAGTCGTACCCCCGCCACGGCGGGGCGAGCAGCGCGAGCGAGTGGACCCGGTCCGGGTGGGTGAGGGTGAAGTCCGCGGCCACACGGGCGCCCCAGGACGCGCCGACGATCCGGACCCGGTCGTGACCGAGATGGTCCAGCAGCCCGATCAGGTCGTCGGTCTCGCTGAACGGGCCGGTCGGCACCGCGGATTTGCCGAAGCCGCGCAGGTCGTACCGGACGACGGTGTACCGCTCCGCCAGGCCGGGCACGATCGCGTCCCACATGCGGTGGTCGGCGACGCCGGCGTGCACGAGGACGACGGGAGGGCCCTCGCCGGTGACGGTGCAGGAAAGATGGCCGAGGTGATCCTTGAGTATGAGCATCGCGTGCATACTCGCGGGTCGGCGCCGCACGGGCCACCGAATTACCTCGGGCGTCCGGCCGTTGGCCCGGGGCCGGGCCCCGGGCCGGACCCGGGTGCTCAGCCGGTGACGTCGACCACGATCCTGCCCGCGGCGGAGCCCTGTTCGACGGCGGCGTGCGCCTCGGCTGCCGTGGCGAGGGTGAACCGCCGGGGGTCGACCCGCGGGCGCAGGGACCCGGCGTCCGCCAGGGCCGCCGCCTCGCGCAGGATCTCGCCGTGGTGCTCGCGCCCCCGGCCGGTGAGCAGCGGCAGCAGCGTGAAGACCCCGGAGTAGGTGGCGCCGCGGAAGGACAGCGGCGCGAGGCTGTGGGTGCCCCAGCCCAGCGCGCTCACCACGTGGCCGGTCCAGGTGCGCGCGGCGGCGAAGGACGCGTCGAGGGTCTCGCCGCCCACCGTGTCGTAGACGATGTCGAAGCCCTCGCCACCGGTGTGCTCGGCGACGTAGTCCTCGACCGGGGTCGTGGTGCGGTCGATCGGGGTGGCGCCGAGTTCCGCGATCGTCCCCAGGCTGTGCGGGGCGCCGGTGGCGAAGACGCGGGCGCCGCGGGCCCGCGCGAGCTGCACGGCGACATGGCCGATGCCGCCGGCGCCGCCGTGCACGAGCACGGTGTGGCCCTCGCGCACCCCCGCCCGGTCCACCAGGCCCTCCCAGGCGGTGACGAAGACCAGCGGCAGGGCGGCGGCCTCGCGCATGCTCAGAGCGGCGGGCTTGCGGGCCAGCAGCCGGGCGTCGACGGCCGCGTACTGCGCGAGCGAGCCCTGGAGGCCCCCGACGCCGCCGGTGAGCCCGAGGACCTCGTCGCCCGGGGCGAAGCCGGTGACCTCCGGGCCGACCGACTCGACCACGCCGGCCAGGTCCAGGCCCAGCACCGCGGGCAGCCGGCTGCGGGCATGGGCGGCCTTCCCCGCGCGGATCTTGGTGTCCAGCGGGTTCACCCCGCTGGCCTCGACCCGGACCAGCACCTCGCCGGGGCCGGCGACCGGGACCGGGAGTTCGCCCAGCGCCAGCGGGCTGCCGAAACGTTCCAGCACCACCGCGCGCATCGAGGGCTTCGCAGGCATGATCTCTCCATTCGAACAGACAGGTCTGTTTTGTTTGGCTCGGGAAGGACCCTCGTCCGCAGCGGGGACGAGGGGCCGGTGGGGGTCAGACGGCCGGCGGGCAGGCCCGCTCGACGATGGCACGGGCGGCGGCCTTGGCGGCGGCCGGCATGGCGGGGTTCTGTTCCAGCTTGCCCGCGGCCAGCGTGCCGTCGATCAGCAGCGTGAGCTGGAGGGCCAGTTCGTCGGGGTCGCCGGCCCCGGCCGCCTCGGCCAGGTCGCGCACCCATGCGCGGACGGTCCGCTTGTGCTCGGCGGTCACCTCGTGCGGCAGGCTCCCCGGCTCGCTCTCGGCGGCGGCGTTGATGAACGGGCAGCCGTGGAAGCCGTGCCGCCGGAACGACGCGTCGACCGCGTCGAACAGGCCGGTCAGCTGCTCGCGCGGATCGTCGCCGGCCGCCAGCGCCGCGGCCCGCAGCCGGCCCCGCCAGGAGTCGTCGACCCGGCGCAGATACGCGGCGGCCAGTTCGTCCTTGGAGGGGAAGTGCACGTACAGCGTCGACTTGGCCACGCCCGACTCCGCGATGATGCGGTCGACGCCCACACCGCGCAGCCCGTGGGCCGAGAACAGCTCCTCGGCCGTGGTGAGGATGCGCTCGCGCGCCGGGAGGCGCCTGGCCGTGGCGGGCATGCCGGTCACCTGCTTCCGCCGGGGGCCCGGCGGGCCCTTCCCGGCAAAACTAACAGACAGGTCTGTCCGATGCGCTGTGGCACCGGTCACACCGGTCCTGTCGCTCACGCACGCGCGCGAGCCGTCGTCAGCCGGCGAAGCCGCCGTCCGAGGCCCGGTCCTTCGCGGAGTCGGGAGTGGTCGGCGAGACGTAGTGTTGCATCGACGGCTCGTCGGGGTCCGGGCGGACCGCCCCGAGGATCGGGTTCGCGGCGATCGGGGAGATCTTGACGACGCTGCCCGGGCGGGGCGCCTGGATGACCATGCCGTCGCCGATGTACATCGCGACATGCGTGGCGCCGGGGAAGAAGATCACGAGGTCGCCGGGGCGCAGCAGGTTGAGCGGGATGTGCGGCAGCTGCTTCCACTGCTCCTGGCTGGTGCGCGGGATCGGGGTGCCCGCGTGCAGCCACGCCTGCGAGGTGAGCCCGGAGCAGTCGTACGCCTCCGGGCCCTCGGCGCCCCAGACATAGGGCTTGCCGATCTGCGCGTAGGCGAAGCTCAGCGCGCTGTTGCCGATCTTGGAGGGCGCGAGCGAGAGGTTGCCGAGCTGCCCCGAGCGCAGGAACTCCTCCTGGGCCCGGTTGATGCCCTGCTGTTCCAGTCGCTGGAGGTCGGCGAGCTGAGTGCCCGTCAGGCCGGCGAGGATCGCCTCGACCTGCCCGAGCTGGTCCTCGATCTCCTCCTTGGCCTCGCGCTGCCGGGCCGCGAGCTGGAGCGAGCCGTCCAGCGCGTGCTGCTGGGCGCGGCTGAGCGCGGCGATCCGCTTCTCGCCGTTCTCGAGCTGGGCGACCAGTTCGGCCTGGGTGCCGGCGGCGCGGTCGAGCAGGTGGCCCTGGGTGAAGGCGTCCTGCGGGTTCCCGCTCAGCAGCAGGCTGAGGTAGGGGGAGACCCCGCCCTCCTTGTACTGCTCGCGGGCGAGCTGTCCGGCCAGCGCGCGGGCGTCGGCCAGCGCGGTGCGCTCCTCGGCGAGCTGCCGGTCCAGGCGGTCGGCCTTGCCGCGGTTCTCGGTGAGTTCGGACTCGGCCTGGTCGTAGGTCTCCGTGGCCTCCTCCGCCCTGAGGTAGAGGTCCTGGAGCCGTTCCAGAAGGACGACCAGGGTCGGGCCGTGGGGATACGGGTCGTCGGGCACGGCCTGCGCGTTCTGCGCGGGCAGTCCGAGCGCCGCGGCGGCCAGCAGCGTCCCGCAGACGAGTGCCCTGCGCACCCACTCCTTGGGCCTGCTTGCTGCTGACATCCCTTCACCTCCGACTGTATGACCGGCTGCTTGACGGTAGATCCTTACATGACCGGGTCGGCTGCGACAGGGTGACCTGGCCGGAACGGGTGGCTCCGCGGCAATTGGAGCCACCCGTTATCTCCGTGTCAGCCAAAGTACGAATCGAAGTTCTTCTGGAATTCCCAGTTGCCGAATTTGTCCCAGTTGATCGACCACGTCATCAGGCCGCGCAGATTCGGCCATGTTCCGTGCGGGGTGTAGGAACCGCAGCCGGTCCGCTTGGTCAGGCAGTCGAGTGCTTTGTCGACATCCGCCGGGGTTGTCCAGCCATTGCCCGCATTGGAGGTCGCGGGCAGCCCGACGGCGACCTGGGAGGTCGCGAGCGCCGGGAAGGCATTGGCCGTGTTGCCCGCCACCGGGAATCCGGTGAGCAGCATGTCGGTCATCGCCACATGGAAGTCGGCGCCGCCCATCTGGTGGTACTGGTTGTCCAGACCCATGATCGGCCCGGAGTTGTAGTCCTGGACGTGGAGCAGCGTCAGGTCGTTGCGCAGTGCGTGGATGACGGGAAGGTACGCGCCCGCCCTCGGGTCCTGCGCCCCGTTGGGGCCGGGACCGTAGAACTGGTAGCCGAGCTGGACGAAGAAGGTCTCGGGCGCCATCGTCAGCACGAATCCGCTGCCGTACCTGGCCTTGAGGGTCTTCAGCGCGGAGATCAGGTTGACCACGACCGGTGTGGTCGGGCTCTTGAAGTTCGTGTCACCGGCGTTGAGGGAGAGCGAGTGCCCCTCGAAGTCGATGTCGAGGCCGTCCAGCCCCCAGGTGTCGATGATCCGGCCGACCGAGGCGACGAAGGCGTCCCGGGCGGCGGTCGTCGTCAGCTGCACCTGGCCGTTCTGGCCGCCGATCGAGATCAGCACCTTCTTGCCCTGCGCCTGCTTCGCCTTGATCGCGGCCTTGAAGTCCGCGTCGGACTCCACGTTCGGGCACTCGGCGGCGGGGCAGCGGTTGAAGCGGATGTCGCCCGAGGTGACCGTGGTCGGTTCGCCGAACGCGAGGTCGATGTAGTCCCAGCTCGCCGGGACGTCGGCCATGCGCACATAGCCGGAGCCGTTGGCGAAGCTGGAGTGCAGATAGCCGACCAGGGCGTGGGAGGAGGGGCCCGGGGGTGTGTCCGTCGGGGTGGGCGTGGGGGTCGGGGTGTCCGTCGGCGGCGGTGTGGTCACCGGGCCGCCGGGGCCGGTGAGCGAGGCGTCGTCGGCCCAGAACGTGGGCTGGGCGTACCAGCCGTGGACGTAGACGGTCGCGCTCGTCTGGCTCGCGCCGGTCGTGAAGCTCACGCTGAGCTGCTGGTACGCCCCGCCGGTGCCCGGGGTCCAGGTGCCGGCCCCGCCGTCCACGCCGATGTAGACGTAACTTCCCTTGACCTGCGTGGAGTAGGTGTACGTGGTGCTGGGGGCCACGGTGACCGTCTGCTTGCACTGTGCGGTGCCGGACGGGCCCGGGGTGCCGGCCAGTGCCCAACTGCCGCTTTTCGCCTGGCCGGTGACCGCCTGGGTGGTGCCCGCGTCGCAGCTCCAGCCGGTCAGACTGCCGTTCTCGAAACCGCCGTTGACCAGGAACTCGCCCGCGTGCGCGGAGGGCGCGAGGGCGACCAGCCCGCCGAGGGCGGCGGTGAGGGCGAGGGTCGCCGTCGCGGCGACGAGGGATCTCATGGGGACCGCTCCTTCGGGGGCGAGGAGATGTGCGCATGACAACTCGCAGCAAACAGGTCTGGACCAATCCTGTCAATGGTCCGGACCGGAACGCGGCGCGGTCGCCCCCGCGCGCAGCCGGGCGGCGGCGCTCAGGCCCCGCGCTTCGACCAGGGCCAGCGCGGCTTCTCCGGCCGGTTCCCCTCGGGGTCGTAGACGAAGACCCACCGCGTACGGCGCTGCTCGCGCGTCCCCGGGCTGGGCTCGCGGTGGTAGACGTGCACGACCGGGGCCGCGCCGTCCGGTTGCGGCACCGGCACCTCGTACACCTTCGGGGGCTGCCCGGTGATGCCGGTCAGCACCCCCAGCACGCGGCCGTCCAGCGGCCCCCCGACGAATTCCGTGTCCTCATGCCTCACGGGGTCAGCGTAGGCCCTTCGGTGGGGCCCGTGTTCACGGAATGGCAGGTGGGAGCAGATGTGCGACGGCCTGTGCGAGCGGTGCCACCCGGCGGGCCAGGTCGCCGGCGGGACTGCCCGGGCTCTCCCTTCCCAGGGCGGCCAGCGCGACCTCGGCGGTCTCCTGGTCGGTGGTGGAACTGACCAGCAGCAGCGCCGTGAAATGGTCCACCAGCCACCGCCGCAGCTCGTGGGCCGGCGGCTGCTTGCCCTCGTCCAGCCAGGTCAGCGACACCGCCTCCACGCTCGCGATCCAGGAGCGCACCATCATCGCCAGCCGCGGCCCGGGCCGCGGTGCGCCCAGGTGCATGAGGATCTGCTCGGCGGCGCTGCGCCGCACCTCGTCCACGATGGCGCCGGTGCGGCTGGTCTCGGCGACGCTGCCGCCGCGCAGCAGCGCGGAGTACGCGGCGTCGTGCTCGTCCACGTACGACAGGTAGCGGTCCAGCGCGTTCGACAGGCGCTGGGTCATCTCGCCGGCCGCGGGCTCCACGAAGCACTCCCGCAGCTCGTCGGCGGCATTGCGCATGGCGGCCTCGTACAGCTGCTGCTTCCCGCCGGGGAAGTAGCGGTAGACCAGGGGGCGGGAGACGCCGGCGGCGGCGGCCACGTCGTCGACCGACACGTCCTCGGGGCGGTGGTGTCCGAAGAGGTCCACGGCGGCGGCGAGCAGCTGGGCACGGCGCTGCTCGACGCTCAGCCGGCGGTAGGCGGGGGCGGCGGGCGCCGGCGTCGAACTGCCGTTCATGACCGCCAGCGTATCCGGCCCGCCCGCCGTCCTACCCGAGAAGTCCCGAGGTGCGCCACATCCGGCGTATCCCGCGGCCCTCGAACATGCCGACCTCCTCCAGGAAGTCCATCAGCTTCTTCGCCGCCTGCCGCATCACGTCGCGCCGGTGCGGGCTGGTGCGGGCCAGCTCGGCGGCGTACCGCGGGTCCAGCCCCACCGAGGCGTACACCTGCGGGCTGATCAGCGACCGCGCGATGACCCGGGCCGCCTCGGCGGAGGAGACCCTGGTGAAGGCCAGTTCCCAGCGGGGCGCGCCGGCCATCTGCCGGCGCAGTTCCTCGCGGGCGTAGCGGATGTGCCGGGCCTCCTCGACCACGTGGATGCGGGTCACGCCGCGGGTCAGCGGCTGCACGCGCTCGTCGGGGAAGGTCAGGCGCTGCATCCAGTCGAGGATCTCCTCGGCGAGCAGGGTGCCCGTGAACGCGTTGGGCGTGGTGGAGACGGTCTTCAGCACCCGGCCGAGATTGTGGTCCAGCCGGGTCGGCCGGTAGACGGGCGTGCCGAGCTTGGTCACCAGCCGCGCGAACATCTTCGAGTGGCGGCACTCGTCCGCGATCTCGGTCAGCGCGTAGCGCACGTGGCCGCTGGTGGGGTCCAGGTCGTAGGAGTGCCGCAGCAGCAGCTGCATCAGGATGATCTCGAACCAGATGCCGATCGAGGCCAGTGAGGCGGCCTCGTGCCGGCTGAGCTCGATCCGCTGCTCCTGCGACATGTGCTTCCACAGCGGGGTGTCGTACAGGGAGACCAGTTCGGGGGGCCAGAACCACGCGCCCTCCTCGAAGGGGGCGTCCCAGTCGAGCTCGGTGTCCGGGTCGAAGGAGTGCTTCGCGGAGGCGTCGAGCAGCCGCTCCGCCACTTTTTCTCGCGTTGCAAGAGGGGTGCCAGCGGTCATGCTCTTATGAGACTGTGTGTCAGCAAGCTCGTCAAGAGTCGAGGAGGCGCCAATGACGTCGCAGGACCACCTGTGGGAGATCCCGGCCTCCGGAGCGGCCCGTTTCTCCTGGGAGTACGACGACGGGCGCGACCGGCTGCTCGCCCTCTACCAGAAGGGCAAGGACAAGCAGTGGGACGCGGTCACCCGCATCGACTGGGACCTCGAGGTCGACCCGTACGACCCGCTCGGCGTCCCCGACCAGAACCTGACCCTGTACGGCACGTCCCACTGGGACAGGATGTCCGAGCAGAACAAGCGCGATCTGCGCCGCGCCTACGCCTCCTGGCAGTTCAGCCAGTTCCTCCACGGCGAGCAGGGCGCGATGGTCTGCGCGGCCCGCATCGTGGAGTCGGTCCCCGACCTGGACGCCAAGTTCTACTCGGCGACGCAGACCATGGACGAGGCCCGGCACGCCGAGATCTACTCGCGCTTCCTGCGGGAGAAGGTCGGCATGGTCTACCCGGTCAACGACTCGCTCCAGGCACTGCTCGGCGACACCCTGCGCGACGCGCGCTGGGACATGCCCTACCTCGGCATGCAGGTGCTCATCGAGGGCCTGGCGCTGGCCGCCTTCGGCATGCTCCGCGACACCACCGACAAGCCGCTGCCCCGGCAGATCCTCACCTACGTCATGCAGGACGAGGCCCGGCACGTGGCCTTCGGGCGGATGGCGCTGCGCGACTACTACCGGCAGCTGTCCGACGCCGAACTGCGCGAGCGCGAGGAGTTCGTCATCGAGGGCTGCTACCTCATGCGCGACCGGCTGCGCGGCGCCGAGGTGCTGGAGGACTTCGGCATCCCGCGCCAGGAGGCCGAGGAGCTGAGCGAGCGGTCGGAGTATCTGCAGCTCTTCCGGAAACTGCTGTTCAGCCGCATCGTGCCGTGCGTGAAGGACATCGGCCTGTGGGGGGAGCGGCTCCAGCGCGCCTACGTCGACATGGGCGTCCTGGAGATGGGCGACTCCGATCTCGACCTGCTGATGGCCCAGGACGAGGAGATCGCCGAGAAGCTCGACGCCGAGCGGTTCGCCAGGGAGGAGGACGCGCGGGTCGCCGAGGTCGCCTCCACCATCGCGCTGGGACGGCAGGGCGACGGCGGCGGGGCGTGAGCGTCAGCCGCGGCGCAGCACCGCCTCCATCACCGCGCGGGCGACCGGCGCCGCGTTGCCGCCGCCGCTGATGTCCGCGCGGTCGGCCGCGGCGTCCTCGACGACGACCGCGACGGCGACCCGCGCCGGGCCGCCCGCCGAGTCCTTCGCCCAGGCGATGAACCAGGCGAAGGGGGTGCCGCGGTTGTTCTCGCCGTTCTGCGCGGTGCCGGTCTTGCCGCCGACCACGGTGTCCGGGATGGCCGCGTTGCGGCCGGTGCCCGACCGGACGACCTCGGTCATCATCGTCTGCATGTCCCGGGCCACCACCGCGTCCATCACCTGCCCGTAGGCCCGGTCGCCGGTGAGCGCGACCGGCAGCCCGGAGCTGTCGGTGGTGCGGTCCACCAGGTGCGGGTACATCAGCGTGCCGTCGTTGGCGACCGCCGCGGCGACCATCGCCATCTGCAGGGGCGTGGCGCGGGTGTCGTACTGGCCGACGGAGGACAGGGCCAGTTGCGCGTCGTCCATCGTGCGGTCGAAGACGCTGACCGCGGCGTGCGAGGGGATGCCGAGCGAGTCGTCGTTGAAGCCGAAGGCCTCCGCCGTCTCCCGCATCGCGGTCAGGCCGACGTCGTCGCCGAGCTTGCCGAAGACGGTGTTGCAGGAGATGGCGTACGCCCGGAGCAGCGGCGCGTCCTCGCAGTCCTCGGCGTCCGACTCGTTGCGCAGCGAGGTGGTCGAGCCCGGCAGCCGGTAGGGGTTGGGCGAGTCGGTCGGTTCCTCGATGTCGGTGATCGTGCCGCTGGTCAGCGCCGCCACCGCGGTCACCGTCTTGAACGTCGAGCCCGGCGGGTACGTCTGGCGCAGCGCCCGGTTGAGCATCGGCTGGTCGCGGTCGGAGATCAGCGACTCCCACGCCGCGGTGACCTTCGGACCCGTCCCGGCGATCCGCCCGGGGTCGTACGAGGGGGTGCTCACCAGCGCCAGGATCCGGCCCGTCGCCGGGTCGAGGGCGGCCACCGCGCCCTTGTTGCCGCCCAGCGCCTCGTACGCGGCCCGCTGGGCGGCCCGGTCGATGGTGGTCCGGACGTCGCCCGCGGGCTGCGGCTGCCGGGTGATGGCGTTCCACACCGGCAGGCCGGCCAGTTGCGGGGAGGTGCCGGACAGGACGGGGTCCTCGGCGGCCTCCAGCAGCGTCGTGCCGTACGTCTGGGAGGCGAAGCCGGTGACGGGCGCGTACAGCGGGCCGTCGGTGTAGCTGCGCTCGTAACCGAGCGGGCCGCTGGTGGCGCGGGAGCCGGTCACCGCGAGGTTGCCGGCGAAGATGTCGCCGCGGGGCCGCTCGTAGCGGGCGACGGCCACCCGGCGGTTGGCCGGGTTCTCGTTGTACGACGGGGCGCTGAAGACCTGCAGCCGGGTGGCGTTCACCAGGAGCGCGACGAAGAGCAGCATGCAGAAGGCGGCGGCCCGGCGGGCGTGCGGGATCACCACGGCACCGCCGTGACCGGGCCGGGGACGGGCCGCCGGGCGGTGTCGCTGAGCAGCACCAGCAGCGCCACCATCACCCAGTTGGTGACGACGGAGGAACCGCCCTGCGCCAGGAACGGCATCGCCATGCCGGTGAGCGGGATCAGGTCGGTGACCCCGCCCGCGATCACGAAGACCTGGAGCGCCCAGATCGAGGCCAGCCCGATCGCCAGCAACCGCCCGAACGGGTCGCGGATGGCGAGCCCCGCGCGGTAACCGCGCGCCACGAGCAGCCCGTAGAGCAGGAACAGCGCGGTCAGCCCGGTCAGCCCCAGCTCCTCGCCCGCCGTGGCCAGGACGAAGTCGGACTTGGCGGCGAAGCCGATGAGGGCCGAGTGCCCCTCGCCCAGGCCCGTGCCCAGCAGGCCGCCGGCCGCGAACGCGAACAGCGACTGGGCCAGCTGCCCCGGCCCCTGCCCGGCCTCGATGCTCGCGAAGGGGTGCAGCCAGTCCTGCACCCGGGAGTGCACGTGCGGTTCGAGGGAGCCGACCAGGAACGCGCCCGCGGCCGACAGCAGCAGCCCCATCGCCATCCACCCGGTCCGCCCGGTCGCGACGTACAGCAGGATCACGAACAGCCCGAAGAACAGCAGGGACGTGCCCAGGTCGCGCTCCACCACCAGCACGCCCACGCTGATCGCCCAGACCGCCAGCACCGGCCCGAGCACCCGGCCCGTCGGCAGCTGCAGCCGCCGGAAGCGCCAGATGTGGCGGCCGGTGTACGCGAGCGCGCTGCGGTTGTCCGCCAGGTACGCGGCGAAGAACACCGCGAGCAGCACCTTGGCGAACTCGCCGGGCTGGATGGACAGTCCGCCGAAGCGGATCCAGAGCTTCGCCCCGTTCACGGCCGGGAAGAGGATCGGCGCGATCATCAGCGCGAGCGCGGCCACCACGCACACGTACGCGTACACCGACAGCGCCCGGTAGTCCCGCAGGGTGAGGACCACCAGGAGGAACAGCGCGACCCCGGCGCCCGACCAGACCAGCTGCGCGGGCGCGGCCGAGTCAGGGGTGGACAGGTCCAGGCGGTGGATCAGCACCAGGCCCAGGCCGTTGAGCAGCACCGCGATCGGCAGCAGCAGCGGGTCGGCGTACGGCGCGCGCAGCCGGACCGTCAGGTGCGCCAGCAGCGCCGGCGCGCCGAGGGCGGCCCCGTAGCCCGCGGCGCCGGGCGGCAGGGTGCCGTCCCTGGCCAGGCCGACATTGCAGTAGCCGTACACCGAGATCAGGACCGCCCCGCAGAGCAGGGCCAGTTCCACACCGCGGCGGCGGTGCGGCGGCGCACCGGGCCCGGGCTCCTCCAGGCTCCGCCGGGGGGACTCCCACTCGGGCGAAGCACTGGGGGAGGGTGCACTCATGGGCGAAAGGTATCAAAAGGACATCATTCGCCCCTGGTGTTCGGCCGCTGCCGGGTCCTCATGGCGCTGTCGGTGGGGGCGGCTACCGTGGCGGCATGACCCACAAGGCGCCGACTTCCCTGGACGAGCTCCCGTACGCCCATGTGCTGGAGCCCTTCGCCGAGTCCCGGCTCTTCGTCGAGGAGCGGTACGACACGCTGCACTTCGCCGGGCTCACCCTCGACGACCAGGACGCGGGCGGCGCCCAGTTCCTCGAGTGCGCCGTCACCGACTCCGTCCTCAACGGCGGCAGCCTGCGCCGGGGGCGGCTCAACGAGGTGTGGCTCCAGGGCGACCGGTTCGTCGGCACCTCCTTCGCCGAGACCAACTGGACGGACGTCACCGCCGACTCGTGCGTGTTCGCCGGGGTCGAGGCCTTCGGGGCGGTGCTGCGGCGCGTGGTCTTCCGCCGCTGCAAGTTCGACTCCGTCAATCTGCGCGGCGGCTCGCTCCACGAGGTCGTGTTCGAGGACTGCGTCCTGCGCGACGTCGACCTCGGCGGCGCCCGGCTGAAGGAGGTCGCCTTCCCCGGCACCCAGCTCGAACGGCTGCGCATCGGCCACGCCGAATTCGCCGGCACGGACCTGCGCGGCACCACCCTCCTCGACCTCGCCGACGGCCACGAGTACCTGCGCGGCGCGACCATCGGCAGCGCCCAGCTGCTCGACCTCGCCCCGGCCCTGGCCGCCGCCCTCGGCATCGAGGTCCGCGACGACGACGTGCGCGCACGCCGCTGACCCGGGCACCTGCCCCTGAGCGCATCGCAGTTCCCGGCGCCGCGGCGCGACCACCGACCAGCACAGGACGCGCTTCGGCCTCGGGGCCCCGCCACACCGCGGAGGAGGTCCTGCGCGGGACCGGCCTGTCCGGGAAGCCCGCGATCGATGTGTGCCGCCGGGGCCACGGCCTGCCGCGGCAGGCCCGGTTCGCCACCGACCGCCTCGGCCGCAGGCTCTCCGGCATCCGCGGGGACGGCGTTCCCCTCTCCGGCGGCCAGCACCCGTGGCGGACGGACGGCCCGGCAGGGCCGGCATCCCGACACGACCGGCGCAGGGCCGCGGAATCCGTGCCACCGCCGGAGAATCGCGGGCATGGGAAAGACCTATGCACGCATCGACGGGCGCCTGCGCGCCTTCATCGAAGAGCAGAAGATCTTCTTCACCGCCACCGCGCCCTTGTCGGGCGACGGCCGTGTCAACCTCTCGCCCAAGGCCCTCGACGGGTCCTCCGCCCTCCTCGACGAGCACACCTTCGTCTACGCCGACCTCGGCGGCAGCGGCGCGGAGACCATCGCCCACCTCAGGGAGAACGGCCGCATCACCCTGATGTGGTGCGCCTTCACCGGGCCGCCGTCCATCGTGCGCGTCCACGGGCGCGGCGAGGCGGTGCTCCGCGACGACCCCCGCTGGGACGCGCTCGTCCCGCACTTCTCCGACGAGGTCCGCAAGCGCACCGACGTGCGCGCGATCATCGTCGTCACCGCCGAACGGATCAGCGACAGCTGCGGGTTCGCCGTGCCGTACATGGACTTCCGCGAGGAGCGGGACCTGCACACGCAGCGCTTCTCGCGCGAGACCGACGCGTCCTTCAACGACTACTGCGCCGCCAAGCCCCATGTCGGTACCAGCCTCGACGGCCTTCCGGCCCTCCCGCTCCCGCTGCCGCCCCGGACGTCCTGACCCGGCACCCGTACCGCGCCGACGGCTCAAGTCGACGCGGTGCGGTGGTGATTGGGGCGCACGGGCGATTCCCGGACGCGCTCTTGCGGCGACAAGATCCCTCTGTCGTACTTGTACGGCCTTATGCCCGGAACCGGAGAGGTGGTCCCCCCATGCCCGTACGGCCCGTACGAGGTCGCCACCGCAGACCCCAGCCGCCCGGCCGCCTCTCGCAGATGTCCGTGGCCGTGACGGCCGCGTCCGGTGCGGGGCTGGCGCTGCCGCTGATCGCCGCGACCGGCGCGGGGGCGGCGACGGCCGGCACCTGGGACAAGGTCGCGCAGTGCGAGAGCAGCGGCAACTGGAGCATCAACACGGGCAACGGCTACTACGGCGGGCTGCAGTTCACGCCGTCGACGTGGAAGGCCTACGGGGGGACGGCGTACGCCTCACGCGCGGACCTGGCCACCAGGGACCAGCAGATACGCGTCGCGGAACGCGTGCTGGACGGGCAGGGGCCGGGGGCGTGGCCCGTGTGCTCGCAGCGCGCCGGGCTGACGCGGGGCGGACCGGAGCCGCGCACGAAGATCCCCGCGCAGAAGAAGACGCGGACCGAACGACCCGCCGCGCACGAGCATGTGACGAAGCCCCAGCAGCGGCCGGAGCAGCGGCGGGACGGCCATGACGCGGCCTACCGGGTCGTCAGCGGGGACACTCTCTCCGGTATCGCCGAGGAGCAGGACGTCCACGGCGGCTGGTCGCGGCTCTACGAGGCGAACCGCCCGGTCGTCGGCGCCGACCCGGACCTCATCTTCCCGGGCCAGGAACTGGCGCTGCCCGGCGGAACGGCCAAGGCGGCGCCGCACACCAAGCCACCGGCCACGTCAGGCAAGCCCGCGGCGAAGGCCAGGCCCGCGGCCAAGCCCGCGGCCAGGCCCAAGGCCAAGGCAAAGGAAAAGGCCAAGCCCGCCGCCGCCACCGCGTTCGTGGCGCCGGTCGGCGGATCCCTGGGCACCCCCTACCACCGGGCCGGCGCGCACTGGGCCAGCGGCTACCACACCGGGCAGGACTTCGCCGTGCCCACCGGGACCTCGGTGAAGGCCGTCGCCGCCGGCACCGTCGTCGAGGCGGGCTGGGGCGGGGCGTACGGCTACCAGGTGGTGATCCGGCACGACGACGGGATGTACACGCAGTACGGCCATCTCTCGTCGCTGACCGTACGGGCCGGGCAGTCGGTGTCCGCGGGACGGCAGGTGGGACGCTCCGGGTCGACGGGCAACACAACCGGGCCGCACCTGCACTTCGAGGTCCGCACCGGCGAGGGCTACGGGACCGACGTGGACCCGATGGCCTATCTGCGCCGGCACGGAGTGCGCATGTGATGTGCTGCGGGGCGGCTCGTGCGGACCGCCCCGCGCCGGCCGCGGTACGTCAGCGTTCGCGCTCCACCAGGTCCTTGAAGCGCCGCAGGTCGTCGCGGACCGTCCGTTCGATCGCGCTGACCTGGGCGAAGCCCTTGGGGCCGCCGAACGCCTCACGCACCTCGCCGGCGTCGTACTCCATGCGGACCTGCACCCGGCTGTGCTGCTCGTCGATCGGCAGGACCGAGCACGTCCCGCTCATCTCCGGGGTGCCGCTGGTGCGCCAGGCCATCTCGCGGGTCGCACCGCGCGCCCGCGGCCGGTCGGAGATCTCCGCCTCGATGGAGGCGTCCTCGCCGCCGCCGCGCGCCACCTCCAGCCGCGCCCTGCTCTCCCCCTCGGCCGCGGCGTCCAGGACGCCGCCGACGAACTGCGGATACTCGCCCACACTGTGCAAGTGCTTCCACGCCACCTCGGACGGAACGCCGAGGTCGATCTGTTCCTCGAGTCTGCTCATGGACTGCCACCTGCCTTCCTCCCTCCAGCCTGCGCCCGCGGCGTCGCCCCCGCCACGTTGCCCGTCCGGTGCCCCGGGCGGCGGTCCGCCCGGGGCACCGCACCGGTCAGGCCACGCTGCCGATGGACTCGGGCGTGACGGTGGCGGGCGTCGTCGGCATCACGACGGGAACGCTGTCCGGGACCTCGGTGACCGCCTCGGTCACCGCGACCCGGCCGCCGAGGCGCGGCGCGGCGGTGAGGCCCGCGTCGCCCTCCAGCAGGAGGCGTACGGCCGCCCAGGGCAGGTTCACCCCGGTGAAGGCCGTCTGGAAGATCCCGGCGGAGGGCCGGGGGTTGGCCTCCAGCAGGACCGGCTCCCCGAAGCGGTGGCGCAGTTGCACATTGGAGAGGTACGCCAGGCCGAAGTGGGCGATCAGCCGGCGGGCGATGCCGGTCATCTCAGGGTCGTCCAGCAGCAGCCGGTAGCGGCCGTCCTTGGCGCGCGGGATCGCCGCGAGCAGTTCGCCGCCGCGGGTGGACAGGCAGTCGACGCTGACCTCGGGCCCCTCCAGATAGGGCATGACCATCAGCGGGGGCACGTACTCGCCCTCGTCCGCGGCCTGCTTCATCGCCTGGGCGACCGCGTCGACCGAGGCCATGGGACGGGCCGGCTCCAGCAGGTCGCGCAGGACCATCGGCCGGTCCTCCAGGATGCGGAACCCGAAGGCGGAGAACTCGCCCGCGGGCTTGAAGCAGAGCGTCTCGCCGGTCGCCGACAGCTCCTCCACGGCCGTCCGCAGCCCGTCGGCGTCCTTCACCACCCGCCACGGCGGCACCGGGATGCCGGCGGCGAGCGCCTCCTCATATGTACGGCTCTTGTTGGTCAGCACTTTGACGGAGCGCGCCGGGGAGCACATCAGCCGTGTGCCCACGGCGGCGAACTCGTCCGACAGTCCGGCCAGTGCGCTCAGCCGCCGGGGCGGGATGAGCACGTCGATCGCGTGACGGCGGCAGAAATCGAGGGCGAATTGGGCGTACACCGGGTCGGCGACGTGCCGGGGTTCGACCTCGGCGACATCGCAGGCCGCGAGCGCGGCCGCGGTGGGATCGACGTTGGTGCCGTAGATGCGCACATCCACGGCATCGGGGTTCGCGCGCAACATGGCCATCACCTGTGTGGTGGCCACCCCCGCGCTGCTGAGCCATATTCGGAGGGCTATCGGACGCTCCCCTCAGGGCCTGGACGGCCGGCCCGTGGGCATGCAGGCATGCTGCGGCACGGGCTTCCGCCGTTCGGGATCATGTGTGAGGCGGATCATACTGCCGTTCGATGACGCCGGTGTTTCCGGTCCGGGGAGCGCAAGGGAAGAGCACACGGCGTGCCGTCACCCGACCGCCGCACGCGGCGGGCGGCGCGGGAACGGCGGGCGAACGCTGGAAGGCGACCTCCATCCCTTCCGCGAAAGAGGGACGACGCCCCCATGGACATCGACACCGATCCGATCCCCCGCACCCCGCCCCGCCCGGGCCGCATACGCACGGCCGCGCCCCTGACCGCGGTGCTCGCCGCGGCGGCCCTGGCCGCCGCCCCCGTCGCGGCCGCGGCAGCCCCCGGCGACGGCCGCACGGGCTCCGGCAAACCCACCGTGGTGCTCGTGCACGGCGCCTTCGCCGACGCGTCCAGCTGGAACGAGGTCGTCCGCCGCCTGGAGGGCGAGGGGTACGACGTGATCGCCCCCGCCAACCCGCTGCGCGGCCTGACCAACGACTCCACGTACATCGCCAGCGTGCTCAGGAGCGTAAAGGGCCCGATCGTGCTGGCCGGCCACTCCTACGGCGGCGCCGTGATCAGCGAGGCGGCCGCCGGCAACCCCCAGGTCAAGGCGCTGGTGTTCGTCTCCGCCTTCATGCCGGACCGGGGCGAGACGCTTGCCGCGCTGGGCGCGAAGTTCCCCACCACCGGCCTGGACGGCGCCCGGCGCACGGTGCCGTACCGCGACGCGACGGGCAGCGGTGTCGACGTCTACGTCCGCGACTCCCGCTTCCACAGCGTCTTCGCCGCCGACCTCCCCGCGGAGCAGGCCCGGCTGATGGCCGCCGAGCAACGGCCCATCGCCACCGCGGCGTTCACCCAGGCGGCGACCGGCGCGGCCTGGCGGACCGTGCCCTCCTGGGCCCTGGTCGCCACCGAGGACCACGCCATCAACCCCGCCCTGGAACGCTTCGAGGCCGAGCGCGCCGGCTCCCGCACCGTCGAGGTCGCCTCCTCGCACGTCGCGATGATCTCCCACCCCGACGTGGTGACCCGGCTCATCCGCGAGGCCGCGGCCTCCGCCGCCGCGCCCGCCGCGGCAACCACCGGTGCCCCCGCCCTGGCTGCCACCGGCTGGCGCGAGACGGTTCTGACCGCCATCGGCGGCATCGCGGGCGCCGCACTCATCATGGGCGGCGTCGCCCTCGCCCTCGCCCGCAAGTCCCGCGGCTGACCGCCCGCGGTGGGCGGGACGGTGCGCACCCGCCCACCGCGGGGGCCCGCGGGTCCTCAGTCCTCGCGCACGGCGATCGCGGCCATGTGGTCCGCGCCCGCGGCGATGTCGTGGACCCGCCAGCCCGTGGGGCCGGGCGGCGGGGTCGCGGCGGTGCCGAGGTAGTCGGCGGAGGGCTCGCGGGACAGGCCGGTGCCCAGCGCCTTGAGGTAGGCCTCCTTGCGGACCCAGGCGCGGGCGAAGGCGAGCGCGCGGTCCGGTTCCGCGAGGGCCTCCAGTTCCGCGACCTCGCGCGGGTGGAGCGACTGCCACACCCCGTCCGGGGCTGCCCCGCGGGGCACCTCCTCCACGTCGGCCCCGACCGTGACCGCGGCGAACGCGAGCAGCGACAGCCCCCGGGTGTGCGAGAGCGAGAAGTGCGGCCGGCCCTGCCGCACCACGGGCCGGCCGTGGGGGCCGCCGCAGGTGGGGCAGGTCTCGCGGACGAACGCCACCGCGCCGGGGGCCGTGCCGAGGTAGGCGCCCAGCAGCATCCGCAACGCCACGTGCGCGCACACGTAGGCGTCCCGGTCGCGGTCGAAGCGGAACGCCGCCGCGCGCCGGCGTTCGTCGGCGTCCAGCACGTCCGGCGCGAGCCGGGCGGCGTCCGACGCGGTGGCGGCGGTGTCCACCAGCCACAGCCGGGGCGGCCCGCCGGGTGCGGGCGGCGCCGGGTCGGGGGGCGGGGCCCCCGGGTCGAACGGCCGCGGGACGAGCGTCACGGCCGTACGTCCCGCACGATCGCGTAGGCCTCGACCTCCAGCAGCAGCTCCGGCCGGAAGAGGGCGGCCACCTGCACCGCGGTGCTGGCCGGGGGGCGGGCGGTGTCGATGTGGGCGTCCCGCGCCGCGCGCACGGCGGGCAGGACGGCGACGTCCGTGACGAAGAAGGTCAGCTTGGCGACATCGCCCCAGTCCGCCCCGGCCGCCGCCAGGCAGCGCCCGAGGTTCGCGAAGACCTGGCGGGCCTGCGCCGCCGGGTCGCCGGGGCCGACGACCTCGCCGTCGGCGTCCAGCGCGATCTGCCCGGAGATCGCCACGAAACGGCCCTCGCCCATGACGACGTGGCTGTAGCCGCCGGCCGGGGCGATCCCGTCCGGCGCGGCGATGTGGGTGAGGTGCGACATCGGGTTCCCCCTGGGACGTACGGCGACGGCGGTCCATGATCCCGCACGGTCTCGCGGGCCCGCCATCGGCTACGTCACAGCGGATGTCATGGGAGAGTGATTCTCTGGGCATAAATGGTCATAAGGTGCGGAGACAGGAGGTTCCCCACATGTCCCACTCCGAAACGTACGAACTCACGTTCCCCGTTTCCGGTGACACCGTGGTCGTCCGGCGCACCGAGCGCAAGGGTGCCGGAGGGCATCCCGTCTACAGCGACGACACCGGCATCGTGCAGGCGGAGATCAGCGACCGCGGCGAGGTCCGCATGCTCGCCACCGGCGGGCACCAGCGTCCGGACATGCCCTCGCGCGCCAGGCCGAACTGAGCGGCACCGCCCCGTTCCCGAAGCGCCGCCCGCCGGGCCCCCGGCCCCCGGTCACCTGCCGGAGGCGGTCCGGCGAGGGCGGGCCCCATCTCATCGCTGACGTCGGCCGCCTGGGTGCGGGGAGGCCGCGCGACCGGTCAGGCCGGTGCCTGCGTGCCGTCGAAGACCTTGTCCAGGAAGGCCGCCAGATTGGCCCGTGCCCGCGCCACCCGCTCCTCCTGCGTCAGCGTCTCCTCCATGCGCCGCACCAGGGCCGAGGTCTTCCTGCCGCGGACGTACAGCGAGCAGGCGAGGTCGGCGCAGATGTAGGTGCCGACGGTGTTGCCCTGGCGCCCGGCGGGGCCGACCTTCGGCGCGGCGAGCAGGTCGACGCCCGAGCCGGCGTGCGAGGTGAGGCAGATGGAGCACAGGCTCGTCCTGAGCAGGCTCCTGCTCGCCGCGGAGGGCGCGCGCATCGACAGGCCGACCATGCGCCCGTGCCGCTCGGCGACCAGGTAACCGCGGTCCGGGGCCCCGGGGTCGCGCCACCCGAGGAAGTCGAGGTCCGCCCAGGGCAGCCCGTCCAGGTCGCGCGGCAGGTTGGCCCGGCGCGCCTCGCCCTTGGAGCAGTTGACGAACGCGTCGCGGATCTCGGTCTCGGTGAGCGGGTCCATGGTGCCGGAAGCTAACACCGGCGCGCGGGGCCTGTCGCGGGGATTTCGGGCGTCTCCGCGTCGCTCGCCGCACGCGACGGGGGTCGGCCGATGGCGGCGCCGTACGGCTGGAGCGCGTCCGTGACCGGCGGGAAGAAGGTCTCCCCACCTCTGCCGCTGTCGCCCGGCTCGGCGCACACGTCGAGCCCGGTGACCGTGCCGTCGTGCACCTGGGTGGTGCTGCCGCTGCGCCGCACCGCCAGGGTGGCCCGCGTGGGGGACGGGCCCGCTCGACTGCCGCGCACCCCGGGAGTTCCCGCCGCACGGCAAGCATGTTCACGCCAAACACCGCCGAGTATTCCCAGGCGTTCCGGCGACCGGCCAGGCCGGACCGGGGTCTGCGCAGCCGTCGCACAGGACATCCCGATTCCCTTGGAGGAACCCCTGCCGGGCCGGCGGAACGAGGCCGTCCGCTTCTGCCGGGCCGCCGCGGCCCGCCCGCGCTCGCCCGGGCCGCCCCGGTGCCGCGGGTGTCGGCGCAGGCGAGAGCCCGTCGACGGCCGCCGCCGTGGGGGGTGTCCGGGGGCGCCTGAGCGTTCCCGGGGTGCCCCGGTGGATCCCGGCCCGCTCCGCGGAATTCATGGCCAAAGCCCGGGCTTTTCCCGCCTGATTCCGGCGTTCCGCGGACGGGGCAGGGGTATGAGGCGGGCGGTGGGGATGGCCGAAAAGCATTCCTGGCCCGCGGTACGGGCCGGGAGGGGGGCACGTGGTGGACAAGGCGACGGCGTACGCGCACACGCACACTCCGGCACCGGAGGCCCCCGGGGGCACCCTGCCGGTCCCGGCCGCGGCGGCGGTCCGCATCCCGGGGCCCTCGGCGTTCAACTCCGCCCTCTGGCAGGTCGAACCGCAGGTCGCGGCCTGGGCGCTGCACACCGGACTGCTGTCGGAACGCACCGCGGAACAGGCCCGCCGCGAACGGCACGCGTCCATGGCCGCCCATGTGTGGCCCTGGGCGCCGAGCGGCCGGCTCACCGAACTGGCCCGGCTGACCTTGTGGATGTTCGCCGTCGACGACCGCAGTGACGCCCTGGCGCGCGACCCCGCGGCGGTCCACGCCGAACTGGACGCCATGATCCGCACCGTCGCCTTCCCGGCACCGGCCGCCGCGGCCCCGGTCCCGCCGGCGGTCCGCGCCCTGGCCGACATCGTGCCGCGGATCGGCGCTGCCATGGGACCGGCCTGGCGCGACCGGTTCGGCGCGCACCTGGCCGCCTGGCTCCGCACCAACCAGGACATGCTCCGGCACCGCGCAGGCCACGCCGTACTCACCCCGGAGGCGTACGCCGCCTGGCGGCGGGTCTCCGGCGCGACGGGCTGGTTCTTCGACCTCGTCGAGTACGCCGAGGACGCGGAGCTCACCCCGGCCGAGTGGTCGGCGCCCGCCTGCCGCCGGCTGCGTGAGGCCGCCGCCGACGTCATCGGCTGGACCAACGACCTCTTCTCGCTCGACAAGGAACTGGCGAGCGGCGAGACCGCCAACCTCGTGCTCGTGCTCCGCCACCACCGTCGGCTGCCGCTGCGCGAGGCCGTCGCCGAGGCGCAGCGCCTGCACACCCGCCGTGTCGCCGAACTCACCGCCGCGGGCCGCGCCCTGCGCGCCGAGCCCACCACGGCCGTCCGCCGTGCCGCGATCCGCCGCTACACCGACGGCATCCACGCCTGGGCCCGCGGCTTCCTCGACTTCTCGCGCGCCTCCGCCCGCTACGCCGCCGGAGAGACCCGGGCACAGGGGCGAAATTCGGTCCCTGGCCGCAACAATGGCTTGTTAGGTTCGTGACGGCTTCGGGGGCGCGGTCGGTGAATGGGGAGGGTTCTGATGGAGGATGCTGCGCCGCTCGGCCTGGTCGGGGTGGACTCCGAGGCGGAGAAGACCTACCGCCACCTGCTCGCACGCGGTGGCGGGACGGTCGGCGACGTGGCGGCCGCTTTCGGTGTGAGCTATCCCGAAGGGCTGGCGCTGCTGGAGCGGCTGCACCGTTTCGGGCTGGTCAGCCGCCGTCTGTCGGGCGAGTTCCTGACCGTCGACCCCCGGCACGCGCTGGGCGCGCTGGTGGAGTCGCGGGAACGCCAACTGTCCTCCGTCCGCGACGCGGCGGGCTCGCTCGGCGCGATCTTCGACACCGCGAAGCGGGCCAGGAACGGCAGCCACGGGACCCTCGTGATCAGCGCGCCGGAGGAGATCGGCGACCGCTACTACCGGCTGAAGCAGGCCGCGCGCACCGAGATCTGCTGCCTGGACCGGCCCCCGTTCCTGCTCGTCCCGAACGGGCCGCTCGACGAGGCGGCGGTGGGCCGCGGGGTGCGGGTACGGGCCGTCTACGCGGCCGCCAGCTTCGTCGCGGACGGCGGCCGGCAGGAACTCGGCAGCCTGGTGTCGCGGGGGGAGGAGGCCCGGATCATCCCGACGCTGCCGATCAAGCTCGCCATGGCCGACCGGTCGGCCGCGATGGTGTCCCTGAGCCTGGCGGCCGGCGACAACGCGTGCCTGTACACCGAGGCGCCCCCGCTGCTGGAGGCCCTCGCCGAACTCTTCGAGCGCTACTGGGCGGCCGCCTCACCGCTGGCGGGCACCCCCGGCCCCGGTGACCCGCTGCCCTCCCCTCCCGGCGCACCGGAGGAGGACCGCAAGCCCACGGACGAGGAACGCAATCTCCTGGCGCTGTTCGCTGCCGGCGTCAAGGACGAGGCGATCGCCCGGCAGTTCGGGATCTCGTCGCGGACCCTGCGCCGCCGTATTCAGGACCTTTACGCGGAATTGGGGACGACCAACCGATTCGGCGCCGGTGTTGCGGCGGCGCGCCGCAACTGGGTCTGACCACGGCGGCCGTCGCCCACGTCACCGCAGCTCAGCGCATGCGTGCGGACAACAGGCCATTCGTCGCGCCCAATTGACGGAGCATCAATGAGCGTCAATATGTTCGTAACAAAGCCGGGGAATTGCGGTCGGGGAACGGCCGTCTGTCCAGGTGCGGACATTGGCACTCAAGGGACATGACCTCTTCTTTACAGCGAGGCAAAAGGATGGCTGACTACGCACATCTTTCGCACGCCTAGCCTCTTGAGGTTCCCCTTGCGTATACCTCCGTCCCCCAGACGCGGGCTGACTGTCGCGGTCGCCGCCCTCGTGGCGCTGACCACCATCGGGCCTGCCGCGTCGGCCGAGACGCGTACCCCTCCCGCCCCCGCCCCCCAGCCCTCCGCACGCCCCGGCATCTCGGGCACCGTCACGCTGATCACCGGTGACAAGGTCGCGGTGACCGTCGGCAGCGGCGGTACCACCGCGACCGTGTCCGACGCGCAGGGCAGGCCGGGCGGCGCCCACGTCATGTCGGTCGGCCCCGACACCTACGTCTACCCGGACGCGGCGCTGCCGTGGATCGCGTCGGGCGCGCTGGACGAGCAGCTGTTCAACGTCAGCGAACTGCTCAGGGACGGCTACGACGACGGCCACAGCGACGGGCTGCCGCTGATCGTCACGTACACCGACGCCGCCGCCCGCGCCCGCAGCGCGAGCACCCCGGACGGCGCGCGGAAGACCCTGACGCTCAGCAGCATCCAGGGCGCCGCGATGTCGGCCGAGCACGCCCGGGCGACGGACTTCTGGTCCTCCCTCACCGGCGCCGCCGCCAAGACCGCGGCGGGCGAACAGCCCTCCGGGCGGCTGGCGGGCGGGATCGCCAAGGTGTGGCTGGACGGCAAGGCCAAGGCGACGCTGTCCGACACCACCGCGCAGATCGGCGCGCCGGAGGTGTGGGCGGGCGGCGACACCGGACAGGGTGTGGACGTCGCCGTCCTGGACACCGGCATCGACGCCGCGCACCCGGACTTCGCGGGGCGGATCGCCGCCTCGGAGAGCTT
Organism: Streptomyces sp. NPDC046977; assembly: GCF_040644455.1. Classification (NCBI taxonomy): domain Bacteria; kingdom Bacillati; phylum Actinomycetota; class Actinomycetes; order Kitasatosporales; family Streptomycetaceae; genus Streptomyces; species Streptomyces sp. NPDC046977. The sequence continues at coordinate 23,214 of NZ_JBEYWO010000011.1, read as the reverse complement.
CGTGCCGGGCCAGGACGTCACCGACCGGCACGGCCACGGCACGCACGTCGCCTCGACGGTCGCGGGCACCGGCGCCGCGTCCGACGGCAAGGAGAAGGGTGTCGCCCCGGGCGCCTCGCTGCACATCGGCAAGGTCCTGGACAACGACGGCAGCGGCCAGGACTCCTGGATCCTGGCCGGCATGGAGTGGGCGGCCCGCGACCAGCACGCGAAGATCGTCAGCATGAGCCTGGGCGGTGCCCCCACCGACGGCACCGACCCGCTCAGCCAGGCCGTGAACAAGCTCAGCGCGGAGACCGGCGCGCTGTTCGTCATCGCCGCGGGCAACTCCGGCCCGGAGCCGTACTCGATCGGCGCGCCCGGCGCGGCGGACGCCGCGCTCACCGTCGGCGCGGTCAACGGCCCCGGCAAGGGCGTGGACCAGCTGGCGGAGTTCTCCAGCCGCGGCCCGCGCGTCGGCGACAACGCCGTCAAGCCCGACCTGACCGCGCCCGGTGTCGACATCCTCGCGGCCCGCTCGCAGTACGCCCCGGAGGGCGAGGGCGCGTATCAGACGATGAGCGGTACCTCCATGGCGACGCCCCATGTCGCGGGCGCCGCCGCCCTGCTGGCGGCGAAGCACCCGGACTGGACCGGTCAGCAGCTCAAGGAGGCGCTGGTCAGTACCACGGCGAGCACCCGGCGGTTCAGCCCCTACCAGGGCGGCAGCGGCCGGCTCGACATCGCCGCGGCCGTGAAGGCCACTGTGGTCGCCTCCGGCGCCGCGTTCGCCCAGGTCCGCTACCCGTACACGCCCGGCCAGACGGTCCGCAAGGACGTCACGTACACCAACAGCGGCGCCGAGCCGATCACTTTGGACCTGGGCCTGATCGCGGACAACATCCCCGCCGGGCTGTTCACCCTCACCGACAGCCGTCCGACCGTGCCCGCGCACGGCACCGCCACCGTCGGCGTCGTCACCCACCTCGACCTGGCCGCCGACAACGCCGCCTACACCAGCCAGCTCACCGCGACCGGCCCCGACGGCGTGGTCCGCGCCCGGACGCCGGTCGGTGTGAACAAGGAGGGCCGGCGCGTCAAGCTGTCGGTCACCGCGAAGGACCGCAAGGGCCACGGCCTGCCCGGCACCCTCGTGCTGAAGGACGTCGACCGCAACACCATCCCCAAGGTCTACGCCGTCGGCTCCTCCGGCACCCTGGACCTCAGCCTGGTCCCCAGCAACTACGCGGCCTGGATGTACGCCGACGTCCCCGGCATCGACGGCACGCACACGCTCGGGTTCGGCCTGTTCTCCGCGCCGCAGGTCGACCTGAGCACGGACCGCTCGCTGCGCTTCGACGCCGCGGACCTCCGCAAGGCCGCGGCGATCACCCCGCAGCCGACCGCGAACAGCTTCCTGCGGGTCGACCAGTACCGGTCGTACGGCGACCTGTTCCCGTTCATGGACAGCTACATGCCGGAGTACTGGCGGTACGACAGCCTCTGGGCGGCCCCGACGTCCAAGGTGACGCACGGCTCGTACACCTTCGCCACCCGCTGGCGGCAGGTCCAGCCGCCGCTGACGTTCTCGTCCGGCTCCCAGAGCTACGACGCCGTGACCCTGCAGAGCCTGTCGCCCGTGCTGCCCGAGGGCAGCGGCACGTACCGGGCGGTGTGGGCCGGGGACGGCTCCGCCGCGGAGTTCGCGAAGGTCAAGGTCCGCGGCCAGGTGGCGGTCGTCCGCCGCAGCGACGCGGTGTCCGCGCCCGACCAGGCCGCGGCCGCGGCGAAGGCCGGTGCGAAGCTGCTGCTGATCCTCAACGACGGCTACGGGAAGCTGGACCCGTGGGCCGACCTGCCCGACGCGGCCCCGCTGCCGGTGGCCTCGCTCGGCACCGACGACAGCGTCCGCCTGCGTGCCCGGCTCGGCCGGGCCGGGACGGCAACGCTGAAGGCCGTCTCGCACCCGCACCCGCGCTACCTGTACGACCTGGTCCGGCACTACGGCGGCGCGATCCCGCGCACGCTCACGTACCGGCCCGGACCGGGCGAACTCGCCAGGATCGACGAGTCGTTCCGCGACACCAAGCAGGGCCAGGCGCTCGCACTCCGCGACGACCTGACCGTGGACACCGGCCGGCCCCTGGGCAGCCTGGGGGTCCCGGTCGCGGCCCAGTCCGCGCTCACCTCGTGGGTCACCGCGGGTCCCGGTGTCACGTGGGTCTCCAGCGCGGCGATGCGGGACCTCGGTCTGGGCGGCACGCCGCGCTCCTACAAGGCGCGCAGCACCTCCCGGGAGACCTGGTTCGCCCCCGTCGTGCGTCCGCGGCTCCTCAACGACTCCACCCGCACGTCCCCCTTCCGGGTCGGCGACATCATCAGCTCGTCGTCGATCAGCGCCTGGGGCGACTCCGGCGGCCACGCCGGTGTCCTGTGGGCCGACGGGGAGACCTCGAAGGTCTCGCTGTACCAGGGCGACCAACTGCTCGGTGAGACGGTCAACGAGGGGATCTTCGCCGTCGAGGGCCTGCCCACGGAGCCGCTGCCCTACCGCCTGGTGGTGGAGGGCAAGCGCGACCTGCCGGGCCGGCCGTACTCGACCCGCACCCGCACCGACTGGGGATTCGTCTCCGGCACCACGGACTACTCCGTCATCTCGGCACTGCCGCTCATCCAGCTGGACTACGCGGTGGCGACCGACCTGTCCGGCCGGGCCGGACGGCGGACCGCGCTGTCCGTCACCCCGTCGCACCTGGCCGGCGCGACCGGCGCGGGCGCGATCCGCACGGTGACGCTGGACGTCTCCTACGACGACGGCGCCACCTGGCACCGGACCACGCTGTGCCACCGGGGCACGGCCTGGACGGCGCAGCTGAACGCGCCGCGCTCGGCCCGGTTCGCGAGTGTGCGGGCGACCGCGAAGGACGCCGGCGGCAACACCGTGAGCCAGACCGTCGTCCGCGCCTTCGGCCTCAAGTAGGGCCGCCGGCAAGGCCAATGGGCCCCTGTCCGCCGTCGTGCGGGCAGGGGCCCGCGGTTTGTACGGCTGTCAGCCCGCGGGGCTGAGGTCCTTGTGGACCGCGCGGGCCACCGCCTCGACGGTGGCGACGCCGGAGGCCATGGTCGCGTTGTCGTGGGTGAGCACCGCGAGGCTGTAGTCGTGACCGCCGCCGGTGAAGGCGCCGAGGCTGTGCACCCGCCAGCCGTGCGTGGCGCGGGGGAGCCAGCCGTTCTTGACGTGGACCACGGCGGTGGCGGGCGCTCCCGCCGGGGTGCCCCAGCGCTGCGAGGAGATGACCTTGCTCATCAGCTTGAGGGTGTAGGCGCGCGCGTTGTCGTTGAGCACGCGGTTGTGCGCCGTGACCAGGTCCAGCAGTTTCTGCTCGTCGCCGGCCGTGATCTGCGTCAGGCCCCAGTAGCCGCCCGCGCCGGGCACGGTCCGGGTCATCCCGGCCGCGGACAGGAAGCCCTTGATCTTGTCCGGGCCGAGCTGCTTCCACAGCGTGCTCGTCGCGTCGTTGTCCGACTGCGTGATCATCTTCGACGCGAGACCGGTCTCCCGCGCGGTGAGGTAGCGGCCGTGCTGCGTGGCGTCGCGCAGCAGCGTCGCCAGGACGGTGACCTTGACGGTGCTGGCGGAGTCGAACGCCTGGTCCGCCCGGAGCGTGCACACGGTGTTCGTCGTGCGGTCGTGCAGGGACAGCGCGGTGAGGGCGGTCCTGCCCTTGAGGGACGCTGCGATGTCCCGCTGCAGCTTCGCCGCCAGTCCGGGCTTGCCCGAGACGCAAACCGGCTGGGGCGACGCGGCGACGGCGTTCCCGGCTCCGGCCGCCACGACCGCGGGAACCGCCAGGCCGGCGACCACCGAAGCGGCCCAGAAGCGCCGGGATATTCGTATATGTCCCATTTGTGTCCGCCCATTTCCTGGTAGCCGAAGGCCGGCTCGGCTGACCAGTGTGGGCGCACGGATGTACGGGACGGGATGTGACATCGGCTACGCCGGGCCCCGCGGGCGAGCGCTCCGGCGGCCCCTTCGGAGCCGTCACGGCGCGGCCCCGGCACGAGCCCGTACGGGCCTGCCGGGGCCGGAGGAGGAGCCCGGCGCGCGGACTAGCGCACGCCGCGCGGCCGGAACTGGATGCTGATCCGCGGGCCCACCGCACGCGTGCTCTTGGGTACCGCGTGCTCCCAAGTGCGCTGGCACGAACCGCCCATGACGACCAGATCGCCGTGCCCGAGCGGCAGCCGCAGCGCTGCCGCGCCGCCGCCGCGCGGCCGGAGCGCGAGATCGCGGGGGTCGCCGACGGAGAGGATCGCGACCATCGTGTCGTGGGTCGCGGACCGCCCCGTGCGGTCGCCGTGCCAGGCGACGCTGTCGCGTCCGTCGCGGTAGTAGCAGAGCCCGGCTGTGACGAAGGACTCGCCGAGTTCGCGGGCGTAGTGCGCGTCGAGGGCGTCCCGGGCCTGGCCGAGGGCGGCGTGCGGCAGCGGCGCGCCCTCCGCGTAGTGGCAGAGCAGGCGCGGGACGTCGACCTCGCGCTCGTACATCTGCCGCCGCTCGGCCTTCCACGGGACGGAGCCGGCCAGGTCCTCGAAGAGGGCGTCGGCCCCCCGGAGCCAGCCGGGCAGCAGGTCGATCCAGGCGCCGGCGCCGAGGACCGTCCGCCGCACGCCGTCCAGCGGGCCGAGACGGATGTCGTCGGTCTGGTCGAAGAGCGAGCCCTGCAGCGGTGCGGTCATGGATCCAGCGTAACTCCTTATTCGAACGTTTGGGCTATTAGTCGAACGTGGCGAGGCCGGACCGCTCCAGGGCCTCCAGCCGCGCGGGGTCGGCCAGGATGTCGATCTCCACGATCCGCCCCCCGCTGATCGTCAGGCTCATGACCGCCGTCAGCCGCCCCTCCGGCGCCGTGACGATGCCGTACGCGCCGTTCACCAGCGCGAGGCGCGTGTGCGCCGCGAAGCGCCGGAACAGCATCGCCCGCCCGGCCACCGTGCGCGCCCCGCGTGCCGTCGGCGCCGGCCCGGACCCACCCGCCCCGGTGTCCGCCCGCAGCACCACGTCCGGGTGGAGCAGCCCCACCAGCGCCTCGAAGTCCCCCGCCCGGGACGCCGCCATGAAGGCGCCGACCACCTCGCGCTGCCGCGCCAGGTCCGCGTCGGGCACCGGCGCCTGGCCCCGCACCCGGCGGCGCGCCCGGCTGGCCAGCTGGCGGGCGGCGGCCGGGGTGCGCCCCACCATCGGCGCGATCTCCTCGAACGGCACCGCGAACATGTCGTGCAGCACGAACGCCAGCCGCTCCGCCGGCGTCAGCGTCTCCAGCACCACGAGCAGCGCCAGCCCCACCGAGTCCGCGAGCAGCGCCTCGTGCTCCGGGTCCCCCGGGCCGTCCTGCGGGGCCACCACCGGATCGGGCACCCGGACCTCCAGCGGCCGCTCGCCCCGCGAGGTCCGCGTGCGCAGCATGTCCAGGCACACCCGGCCGACGACCGTGGTCAGCCAGCCGCCCAGGTTGGCGATGCCGTCCGCCCCGGTGCGGCTGAGCCGCAGCCATCCCTCCTGCACGGCGTCGTCCGCCTCGCTCAGCGAGCCCAGCATGCGGTAGGCCACCGCCCGCAGGTGCGGCCGGTTCTCCTCGAAGCGCCGGGCCAGGAACTCCTCGTCGTCCATCGGCGACCTTCCCTCCTCGTCTCCCGTCGGGGCCATGACGAAGCCAAGCAGGCCGATGTGACAGCGCGGGGCGGCTCACCACCCCGGCATCAGGCGGCCGAGGTGGGAGGAGCGGCGCGCACCGCTCAGCAGCGCCTGGATGCGGCCCCCGGCCTGGTCGGCGCTGTCCATCGGCGACGCGAACGGCAGCCGCACGTCGCGGTGGACGCGGGGGTACTCGATGCGCAGGGTGATGCCGTACCGGTCGACGGCCAGCGGGAGCACGCGCTGCGCCCCGGGCGCGGGCAGCGGCCGCACCAGGCGCATCAGCAGCGGTACGAGCTCGTTGTGGTCGTCGAGCAGATGCGTGAGCATGCCGGCCTCGCATGTGGCCAGCGGGTCGGCGGCCGCCGCGACCAGCTCCTCCAGCTCGACCGTGCTGCGTCCGTCCCCGGTCTCCAGGACGGCCTGGGCGAACTCCATGCACTGGCTGTCGGCCGCGTCGGCGCGGTAGGGGGCGGCCAGCCGGCCGGTCACGGTGACGCGGGCGCGCACCCGTTCGCGGACCGGGGTGGGGGCGACGTCGGTGAACTCCAGTGCGGCGGCCACCGATTCGGGGCGGGGGAGGGCCGTGTCCAGGGGGTGCAGATGGAGGTGGCCGGCCAGGTCGGCGGCGGTGAGCCGGGAGACCTCCGCGCGACCGTCGGCGGTGACCACGGTCATCGAGTGCGCCGAGGCGAGGACCGACCGGATGCGCTCGGCGCTGGACGGCGCCAGGGGCGCGGCGAGGGCGGCGTGGAACATGCTGCGCATCCGGATCTCCACTCACGAAGGTCAGCTTAGGTTTGCCTAACCTAACCTACATCCGGATCGCCCGCCCGCGCAGCCGCTCACCACGGACGGCCGGATGCGGAACGACGCCCCCTGAACCTCCGCCGTGGCGGGGGCGCCAACTCCTCCTCCAAGGTGCGCAGCAGGGTCGCGCCCGGGGTGAAGTCGTACGACTCCAGACCCCGGACGTCGAGGTCCCGGCGCAGGTGCACCATCGTCAGATCCCGCCACCGGTAGAGGTCAGGGGGCTGCTCCCCGGTCCGCCGCCACGCGTCGCAGCCCGCCCGCAGCCCGAGCAGCGCGCCGCGTGTCGTCCGGTCGGCACACAGCCCGCCCGCCGAGTACAGCCAGTCGTTGAGTTCGCGCGCGACCTCGCCGGCCGCCTCGGGCGCCACGGCGCCGTCGAGCGTGGACAGCGCCCGCAGCACCTCGAACGCCCGCGGGTACGCCGCGAGACGGGCCTTGTGCACCTCCAGCGCCCACGCGGTCTTGAGGTCCGTCCGCCACTTCTCCCGCTCGCGCCGGATCTGCGCCCACGTCAGCCACCCCGTCCCGGCGCCCACCACCAACGCCACCAGCCCCGACACCGCCGCCGCCACGACCTGTTCGTCCACGTCCCGCCCCTCCCCGCCCCCGTCGCCGCGGGGTGCGGTTCCAGGATGCGGCACGACCGTGTCCCGGTCAGGCCCCGGCGGATTTCGCCGTCTTCTGCCCGCGCGGCCCGGCCGCGGCCGTCCCGGCGCCGGGGGACCGGAAGGCGCGCCAGGGCAGGAGCAGGGCGCTGCCGAGGCAGAGCACGCCGGCGAGGAGGACGGCGAAGCGGACTCCGGCCAGGGCGGCGGCGGTTGCGCCGACGGCCAGCCCCAGCGGCTGGGCGGTCCTGGTGCCGGCCGACCACGCCGTGACCACGCGCACCATGAGGTGGTCGTCCGTCGCGGACATGCGGTAGGCGGCGAACGAGGGGTTGAAGACGCCGGCGGCCGTCAGCAGGCAGGTGTCGGCCGCGACGAGGACGGCCAGGCCCGCGGTTCCGGGCGGCACCCAGGCGAGCAGGACGAGCCAGGGCGTCCGCACCACGCCGAACAGCAGCAGGAGCCGGTGTGCGCCGAGCCGGCGCGAGACAGGGGCGGTGAGGCGGGACCCCAGGACCCCGCCGAGGCACGGCAGTCCGAGCGACAGCCCGTACTGCCACGGTGTGAAGTGCAGTTCCCGGAGCATCAGGACGGCCAGCAGCGGGCTGCTCATCATGACGGCCCCGCTGAAGAGCAGCGCGTTCCAGAAGAGCGGGCGCAGGCCCGGATGCGCGGCGATGTACCGCCAGCCGGCGAGGAGTTCACGTGTCCGCCCCGAGGCCGCCGCAGGCACCGGGGGCTCCGGCTCCGGGCGCCGGATCCTGCCGACCCCCAGCGCGGACAGCAGGAAGGAGACCGCGTCGACGCCCATCGACACCGTCGCCCCGAAGACGCCGACGAGCAGCCCGCCGACCGGCGGCCCCACGCTCAGGCTGAGCCAGTCGGTCGACTCCAGCCGCGCGGCCGCCCGGAGCCGGTCCTCAGGTGGGACGAGCCCTTTGAGGTGTGCGGTGCTCGCCGCCCTGAAGGCGATCGCCGCCGTCGCCTGTACGACGCCCACCACGCACAACTGGACGAAGGTGAGGACGCCGAGGACCGCCGCGACCGGGACGCTGAGCAGCGCTGCGAACCGCAGCAGATCCGCCGCGATCATGACGGGGCGTTTCCGCCGGTGCTCGATCCGTACCCCCAGCGGCAGGGTGACCGCGGCCGCCACGACCGCGGACAGCGCCGCGAGCAGGGAGACCTGGGACGCCGGGGCGTCCAGGGCCACCACCGCGACCAGCGGCAGCGCCCCGGAACCGACCGCGCTGCCCGCCGCGCTCACGGCATAGGCCGCCCACAGGCGGCCGAAGTCCCGTCGTGCGTACGTCGATTGCCCGTCCCGAGAAGCCACGGCGGGTGAGCCTACGGCCTGCCGCGGCCCCTGCGGCGGCCCGCCCGTCCTACCGGCCGCGCCGGGCGCTGCTGAAGCGGCGCTGGTACGCGGCGGGGCTGATGGACAACTCCCGTGCGAAGACCCGCCGGAGACTCTCGTAACTCGGGAACCCGGCCAGCAGCGCGGCCTGCGTCGCGGTGTGCCCCTGGTCGAGCAGGTTCTTCGCGATGTCGAACCGGATCGCCTCGACGTAGCGGGCCGGGGTGGTGGCCAGCTCCGTCCGGAACAGCCGGGTGAGATGGCGGGGGCTGAGGTTGAGGTGCCCGGCGAGTTCACCGAGGGAGTGGTTCCCCGCGGGATCGGCCGTCACCAGGTCGACGATGCTGCGCAGGGCCGGGGACCGGGGCGGCGGGCCCTCCAGGGGCGCGGAGAACTGCGACTGCCCGCCCGCCCGTTGCAGGTAGACCACCAGGGCGCGGGCCACCTTCCGGCTGACCTCCGGCCCGTGGTCCTCCTCGACGAGGGCCAGCGCCAGGTCGATGCCCGCGGTGACACCCGCCGAGGTGTACGTGCTGCCGTCGCGCACATAGATGGCGTCGGGATCGACGCTGACCCTCGGGTGTCGGGCGGCGAGTTCGCGTGCGACCTTCCAGTGGGTCGTCGCCCGCTTGCCGTCCAGCAGCCCGCCGGCGCCCAGGACGAACGCCCCCGAGCAGACCGACGCGACCCGCCCGGCCCGGCCCGCGAGCTCCTTCGCGGCCTCGACCAGGTCCGGCGTAATGGGCGTCCTGGGATAGACGATCCCGCCCGGCATCATGAACGTGTCCGGGTCCGGCTCCGCGGCGGGGCCGCCGTCGACGGCGATCCGGATGCCGATCGACGAGGCGACGTCGGCCCCGGTCGTCGACAGCAGCACGATGCGGTAGTCCGCGCCCAGCCGGTTCGCCTCGCCGAACACCTCCGCCGGCCCGGCCACGTCCAGCAGTGCGACCCCGTCGTAGACGAGGATCGCGACCCGGTGCGTCCCGGAGCTCACAGTCCCGCTCCTCGGTGGTGGTGATGTCGGTATTCGAGTGGTTCCTGGCCGGACCGAGGCGGCGGCGGAGCCGCGCGCTCGGCATCGTGGACAACAGAGGCACTGCCCACTTCTCAGCGTCTCCACTGTCTCATCGAAAGCGCATGCACCATGACCGACACCATCGCAAGCATCGAAACACCCGACACCGCGGCAGTGGCGGAGGCCACCGCATTCCTCCGGGAATCGGCCGGCCCCCTCATCGTCCACCACTCCCATCGCGTTTTCCTCTTCGCGTCCCTGCACGCCCGCGATCTCGGTCTCCGGCCCGATCCGGAGCTGCTCTTCATTTCCTCGATGTTCCACGACACCGGGCTCGCGACGCCGTTCTCCGACGCGGAGCAGCGCTTCGAGCTCGACGGCGCCGACCACGCCCGCGCGTTCCTGCTCGCCCGCGGGTTCCCGCACAGCGCCGCCGAGGTCGTCTGGACGGCGATCGCGCTGCACACGACGCCCGGCATCCCCAGCCGGATGGGCCCGGTGACGGCCGCCATGAATTACGGCGTCCTCACCGACGTGCTCGGCTGGGGACTGGACAGGCTGGACGCCGGGCAGGTGGACGAGATCGTCGCCGCCCATCCGCGCGGAGAATTCAAGAAGGGATTCCTCCAGGCATTCGTCGACGGGCTCAAGAACCGCCCGGACACCACTTACGGGACGATCAATGCGGACATCCTCGAACGCTTTGTCCCGGGATTCCATCGCACCTCGATGGTCGAGCGCATCGTCGACGCGCCCTGGCCGAATTGACGCCGGGGAAACCGGAGGACATCCGATGACACCGTCGGCTCCCGTGCGCGACCGCCGCCGTCCGGGCCGGCCGGCCGGCTTCACCGTGTTGGCGGTCGCCACCGTGGTGATGATGGCGACCGCGAGCGCGCCCTCGCCGTTCTATCCGCTGTACCGGGAGCGCTGGGGACTCTCGGTCACCATGGTGACGGTCGTCTTCGCCGTGTACGTCGCGGGCCTGCTCGCCGCCCTGCTGACCCTGGGACCCCTGAGCGACCGCCTCGGACGCCGCCCGGTCCTGTTCGCGGCGCTCCTGCTGGCCGCCGTGAGCACCGCCCTGTTCTGGACGGCGAACGGCGCCCCGTCCCTGGTCGCCGCGCGGGTGGTGCAGGGCGTCGCCACGGGAACGGCCACGAGCGGCCTGGCCGCGGGGCTGGTCGAGTTCTCGCCCGCGGGACGCCCGCACGCGGGGACCACGGTGACGTCGGTCGGCACGAACACCGGGCTGGCCGCCGGCGCCGCGGTGGTCGGGCTGATGGTGAGTCACCTCGCCCACCCCGACACGTACGTCTTCGCCCCCCTCACCGCCGCCTTCCTCGTCCTGGCGGGACTGGTCCTGCTGATCCCCGAGACGGCCGCGCCGGGGGCCGCCGCGACGGCCGCCCGCCACCGGGGCCCGCGCGTTCCCCCGGCGGCCCGGACCCGGTTCCTGGCCGCCGTGCCCGCCCTCGTCGCGGGCTGGGCCGTGACGGGGCTGTTCCTCGCGCTGACCCCGTCCCTGGTCACCGGCGTCCTGCACGTGACCTGGGGCGCGGCGGGCGGCCTCGACATCGCGGCGCTGTTCCTGGCCGGCGCGGTGGGCGGCGTGTGGTCGCTGCGCCGCACGGCACGGTCGGCGACACTGCTGGGGGCGGCCCTCCTGGTCCTCGGGGCGGCGGGACTGGCGGCGGCGGTCGCGGCGTCGTCGGCGGCCGGCTTCGCGTGCGGTGCCGTCCTCGCGGGCCTGGGATCGGGGATGACGTTCAACGGGAACCTCCGCGCGATCGGCGCGGTCACCACCGCGGACTCGCGCTCGCAGGTGTTCTCGGCCGTCTACGTCGTCAGTTACGCGGCCCTGAGCCTTCCGGCGCTCGCGGCCGGACTCCTGGCGCCCGCCTGGGGACTGAGGACCACGAGCTTTGCCTTCATCGGGTTCGTCGGCGTGCTGTCGGCGGTCGCCCTCGCCCACGCACGGGATGCCCGCTCGGCCCGGACACCCGCGACAGCCGACTCCGCCACAGCGAACATCCACTGACTACCGGACACAGGAGCAGCCATGCAAGCCCTCACCACGTCGGACCGCGAGGCAGGCCTCGGCGGACTGGCCCTGGCCCACCTGCCGTACCCCCACGCCGCCGAGAACGACGTCGTCGTCCGCGTGCACGCCGCAGGCTTCACCCGCGGGGAACTCGACTGGCCGGCGACGTGGTCCGACCGGGCCGGCCGCGACCGCACCCCGACCGTGCCCGGGCACGAGGTCTCGGGTGTCGTGGCGGCCCTCGGCTACGGAACCACCGGCGTCACGGTCGGCCAGCGGGTCTTCGGACTGACCGACTGGGCCCGCGACGGCTCGCTCGCCGAGTACGTCGCCGTGGAGGCCCGCAACCTCGCCGCGCTCCCCGCCGACGTCGACCACACCGTGGCGGCCGCGCTGCCGATCTCCGGACTGACCGCCTGGCAGGGCCTGTTCGACCACGCGCGGCTCACGACCGGTCAGACCGTGCTGATCCACGGCGCCGCGGGCGCCGTCGGCTCGGTCGCGGTGCAACTCGCGCACGAGGCGGGGGCGCGCGTGATCGGCACCGGCCGGGCCGCCGACCGGGACACCGCGCTCGCGCTGGGCGCGCACGTCTTCCTGGACCTCGACGCCGGCGAACTCGCGGACGCCGGGGAGGTGGACGTGGTCTTCGACGTGATCGGCGGCGACGTCCTCGCCCGCTCGACCGCGCTCGTGCGCGTCGGCGGCACGGTCGTCACCATCGCGGAGCCGCCCACCGTCCGGCCCGAGGACGGGCGGGCGCTGTTCTTCGTCGTCGAACCCGACCGCGCGCGCCTCGCGGACCTGGCGCAGCGCGTCCTGGACGGGCGCCTGTCGGTGCGGGTGGGCGCCGTCCGCCCGCTGGCCGAGGCGGCCGCGGCCTTCGCGCCGGACCGGAGCGTCCAGGGCAGGACGATCATCCGGGTCGCGGAGGACTGACGGCGGCCGGCCGCCGCGGTGTCAGCGGCCGGGCAGGCGCTCCGTGATCTCCTGGAGCAACCAGCCGTTGCCGTCCGGGTCGCTGAAGGTGGCGTACGAGGCGTAGGAGGTGCGGCCGGGTTCGGGACCCTCGATCCGTTCCTGGCCCGCACCGCGGTGGACGGCCTCCCCGCCCTCGTGCCCGTGGTGGAGAAGGCCTCCGGCGTCGTGGAACACCTCGCTCATCCCGACGCCGCGGCCGACGAGTTCCTCGCGGGCCTTCTCGACGTCCGCGACGATGAGGTACAGGCCCTGGACCGTGCCGGGGGCGGTGGAGATCGTTCCCTTGCCGAAGATGATGGAGCACTGCGACCCGGGCGGCGTCATGTGGACCAGCCGGTATTCGTCGCTGAACGTGTTGTCGACGTCCAGACGGAATCCCGCCGCCTCGTAGAAACGCTTGGCCCGGTCGACGTCGGAGACGGGCAGCACGATAGCTTCGAGCTTCAGATCCATTTCTTTCACCTTCGGGGAAGAGGAATCCGGAAGAAGGCGGCCGGCGGGTGCCCGCCCGGGGCACGGGGGTCACGACGCCGCGGCGCTCACGCGCGGCTCTCGGCCGCACGCTCGGCGGCGTAGCAGACTCCGCAGGTCAGCCGCCGGGCCTCGACGGCCGGGGCGGAGGCGCCCGCGTGGCCGGTGACCGGGGCGCCGGAGACATGCAGGTGCCCGCCGCAGATGCCGGCCCCGCAGCGGGCGCAGGCGGCCACGGCGATGGCCGGATCGAGGGTGACCGCCACGGTCGTCGCACGGCTCTCCAGCACGCAGTCGTAGCACTGCATAACGGCTCGCCTTTTGTCGCTCACGAAGAATCTGACCCCAAAATTTTACACCCGTCCGCTTCCGGGCGCATGCCCGCGATTTCCTTCCGGGAATTCCGGGAATGTAAATCGGCGGCCGTTTCTGAAATCCGAATTCCGGAATGTGCGCCGGCCCTTACTTCCCCGATTCCTCTGGGGCCTCCCCGGAGCGGACGAGGGCGGTGACCAGGTCGTCCAGGTCGGCGCCGAGCGGGGTGTCGCAGTCCCACACGGCCTCGTAGGCGATTTCGACGGGCGCCCCGGCCTGGACGAGGGGGCGGCAACTGGCATGCTCGTGCGCGACCTTGGACCGGGGAAGCAGCGCCGACCCCAGGCCCATCGCCGCCCATTCGTCGACCGCCCGGAAACTGGCGGCCTCGCCGGGATAGGCGTGCAGGGCCAGGTCGCTGCCGCGGAAGAGCTCCGTGGTGAAGGTGGTCAGCCCGCAGGTGCCGGGGCCGAGGATGTAGGTGGCGTCCGCCACGGCCTTCAGCTCGACCGGGTCGTCGTCGCCGGAGGCGACGGGGTCGACCACCACCACGGGTTCCCGTGCGACGACCCGGTGCCGGAACGCCGGCAGACCGGCCACGGCGGGCACGAGGACGATGTCGAGGCGGCCCGCCCGCAGGTCGCCGCTCAGCGGTTCGAGGTCCGCTTCGCGCAGGACGAGGTCGCGTGGACGCTCCAGGGAGCGGGCGGCCTGGAAGACCCGGGCGACCAGATCGGCGCCGATCAGCGGGGACACGCCCAGGCGGATCGTCTCGGCGACCGGGCCGGCCAGCCGCCTGCTGTCGGCGACCAGGACGTCGAGGGAGTCGAGGACGTCGTCGATCAGGGGCAGGATCCGCGCGCCGTGCGCCGTGGGCCTGGCCCCGCGCGGCGAGCGGTCGAAGAGCGTGACGCCGTAGGCCCGAGCGGCGGCGCTGAAGGACCCGGTCCGTGACACGGCCTGGACGTAGCGCAAAGCCTCGATGTTCACGGAGACGATTATTCCCTATGGGTGATAACCAACCGCTATACCCGCATTCGCCAAGATCCTCTACCGGGGTCCCGCGGGCCGCCCTACTGTCGGAGGCGTTCCCCCTGGACGCGGCCGTACCGACTCCGGTCCCCGGACGCCGGCGGAACACCTCTCCAGCACACGGGAAGGGCGCAGCGCCCGGTCCCCGCCCATGGGCGATGCGAGCCCCTGCGGCCCCGTGCACCCCCACGCACCCCACGCACCAAGGAGCACGTCATGTCCAGCAGCACCCTTGACTTCACCGGGCGGAAGGCCGTCGTCGTCGGCGGCACCAGCGGCATCGGGCTGGCCGTCGCCCGCCTGGTCGTCGAGGGCGGCGGCACCGCCGTTGTCACGGGCCGTTCCGAGAGGAGCGCCGCCAAGGCGGTGGCCGAACTGTCCCGCCACGGCGACGCCACGGGCCTGGCCGCCGACCTGATCGACCGCGCCGCCGTGGACCGGCTGCGCGGCACGCTGACCGAGGACCACGCCGACGCCACGCTGCTCGTGAACTCCGCCGGGATCTTCGAGCCGAAGGCGTTCCTGGAGCACACGCAGGAGGACTACGACCGCTACCAGGCCCTCACACGGGCCTTCTACTTCATCGCGCAGACCGTGGCCGGCAACATGATCGCCCGCGGCGACAAGGGGGCCTTCGTCAACATCGGCGGCATGCTGGCGCACCAGGCCATGGCCGCCACCCCGTCCTCGGCGTACTCCGTGGCGAAGGCCGGGCTGCACTCCCTGACCCAGCACATGGCGATGGAGCTGGCGCCGTACGGCATCCGCGTCAACACGGTGGCGCCCGCGGTGGTCCGCACGCCGATCTACGAGGCGTTCATCCCGAAGGACGAGATCCCCGCCGCCCTCGACGCGCTGAACACCTTCCACCCCCTCGGCCGCGTGGGGAACCCGGAGGACGTCGCTCCCACGGTGGCGTTCCTGCTGTCCGGCCAGGCGGACTGGGTGACCGGCGCGACGTGGGACGCCGACGGCGGCGTCAGGGCCGGCCGCAACCAGTACTGACAGGAGCCGACATGACGTACCACGAGCACACCGACCACCAGTACGCGAAGCACATACGCGCCGGCGCCCCGGAGGCCTTCAAGGCGTTCATGGCCTGGGACACCCAGGTCATGCGCGGCGGCGACAAGGCCGTCCCGCCCAAGTGGACCGAACTCATGGCGGTGGCGGTGGCGTTGACCACGCAGTGCGCGTACTGCATCGAGGCCCACACCAAGGCCGCGCACGCCGCGGGCGCGACGCAGCGGGAGCTGGCGGAGACCGTCATGATCACCGCCGCCCTGCGCGCGGGTGGCGGCTACGCGCACGGCTTCATGGCCATGAAGTTCTTCGACCAGGCCGAACGGACCCCCGCCCCCTGACGCGTACGCGAAGGCCGCCGCCGGGATGCCCGGCGGCGGCCCGTAGTCGGAGAGGCACCGCCGCGGCTTCCGGGGGCGTTCTGGAGCGCCCCGCGTCGTATCGTCCTCGCCCGGGCGGGAACTAGTATCGCGGCCATGCCGAGCCCTGGGGAGAACGGCCGTAGTCAGAGGGCGGCCCCGGCCCCCTGGCGGGCCACGGTGGTGAACCATGAACGGACGGTCGGCCGACCGCCCTACGAGCGGGCCCGCGCCGAAGGACAGCCGCTCGCACGGCGGGAAGGTGTACGCATCCAGGGCGCGGTCGGGGAGATCGGCTGCGTCGACGCCTCGGGCCGTACCCGTTGGACCCAGCCCATCGCCGGACGTCCCAACGCCGCCCACATCTCCGGCGGCAGGGTCCTGGTCACGACGGACTCCCTCGACTACACGCCTTGGGGCAACCTCGGCCCGGCCCTGCTGCTCGACCTGGCGAACGGCGCCCTCGTCGCCGAACTGCGCGGGGAGCGCGGCACGGCCCTCCGCGGCGGCCGCTTCCTGCTCGGCCTGGAGGGCTACTCGTTCTTCGACACCTGGGAACACGACCGTGACGGCACCGTCGTGGACTCCTGGCGCAGCTACGGCCACTACGTCGTCGGCACCGGCGTCCGCGTGGTGGAGGCCGACCGCGCCCTGCCGACCCGCAGCCGGGTGGTCCGGTTGCTGCCCGGCGGCGGCATCGAACGCGGCCCGCAGCTCACCGACCCGCAGGTCCCGCGGCCACTGGTCCTGGAGGACGGCACCATCCTGGTCCTCGACGCCGGGGCGCTGCGCGCCGTGGACCGCCGGCTGGAGGACACCGTGCTCGCCGAACTGCTGCCGGTCGACCCCCACCGGCTCTCGGTCCACGTAGGGGCGTTGAGCCGTGACGGCGACCGCATCACCGCGGTCATCGCCGAGCCCGACCCAGGTGATCCCACCCGGCACACCGTTCACACCTGGACCATCGCCCTCCACCCGGGCCCCTGACAGCGGCCCACACCTGCCGGCGCGGGCCCTGGCAGTGCTGCGCCAGGGCCCGCGCCGCGGGACGGGATGCGGTCAGCCCTCCTTGGCGAGGGCCGGGACGAAGCGGGCCGCGTCGATCGTTCCGACGCCGGTCGCCATGTCGTAGCCCTTCACCGCGGTGTAGCCGGTGACGCCCGCGTAGCTGTTGTTCGTACCGTCCTTCACGTCGACGATCCCGGTGGACGGGTCGGTCGAGGAGCGTGCGTACAGCGAGTACAGGGCCTGGTGGATGTCGCCCAGCCGGTGCCCGGCGGCCTGGTCGGCGAGCGCGACGATGCCGGCGAAGAGCGGGCTGGCCTCGCTGGTGCCGACGTAGACGTCCCAGCCGACCCGCTTCGGGTTGAAGCTGGAGTACACCCAGGCGCCGCCCTTCAGCGAGGCGGACATGGACAGGTCGGGGGTGCCGCGGTGGTCGCCGACCCGCTGCACACCGTTCTGGTACGAGGGGCGGGAGAAGACGTGGGACAGACCGCCGCCGCCGGCACCGGCGTCGTTGTAGACGCTGTCCGGCGCGATGCGGTCGCCCTTGGCGTCCAGGTGCAGCTGGGTGCCTCCGACGGAGACCACCAGCGGGTCGGCGGTCGGCCAGGCGTTGACCCGGTACGGGTAGTGGGATGTGCCGTCCGACGTGGTGTTGGTGGCGCCGCTGTCGCCGGAGGCGGCGACGAGGGTCACCCCGTGCTTCTGGGCGTCCTTGAAGGCGTAGCGCAGGTTCTCGATGCTGGAGAAGTCACCCCGATTGAAGCCGGGGAAGCTGTTCTCCGCCACGCCCCAGCTCTGGCTGATCACATCGCCCACGCCGCGGTCGATGAGGGCCTTCTCGGCGTCCATGACCTCCCGCAGGCCGGTGGTGCCGTCCCCGATGCGGCCGACGCCGGTCTCCGCGAGGACGATGTGCGCGTCGGGGGCGACGGCGTGCGCCATCTCGACGTCGAGGGTGGTCTCGCCGGCCCAGGCGATCTGGTCCTGGTCGTTGGTGTCGAAGCGGGGGACCTTGCCCCACTTGACGATGTCGACGTGGGTGCTCTTGATGCCGAAGCGGGCGCTGTAGACGTCCAGGTCGTGCTGGACGGTGGGGGAGCCGAACGGATCGACGATGACGATCGTGCGGCCCTTGCCGGTGATACCCGCGCGGTACAGGGGTTCGAGGTCGTACGCCTGGCGGAACTGGCTCGCGGAGTAGCAGGCGATCTGCCACTTCTCCCGGCACTCCGCCGTGGTCATCAGGTTGTGGGCCGCGTTCTTCGACTCCTGCCCGGCAGCGGGCGCGGGCTTGGCCCCCGGCGCCGGCTGCACGGGCGCGGCGACGGCGGCGGACCCGGACAGAAGTGTTGCCGCTGTTGCGACACTGGTGAGGCTGGTGATCCAAGCTGCGGCGACCGCAGTGCGCCGCCGCGCATGAATCCTGCGCATAGATGCTCCTCGTAGTGGACTAGACCACGTTCGGCCGTTGCCCGCGATCTCACTCCGAGGACGCCCGCGGGGCAAGGGAATGCCCGTGTGGGACTTGTCACTGCTTGGTCTGATTCGATGGGGTATGCCGGTGCGGGGAGGTGCGCGCAGCGCAGGCTCCAACCGTGCAGGAACGGGACGTTGAGGTGTCGGCTACATCTGGCCGGACCGCTGCCGGGTTCACCCGATATCACCGATATAGCACTTATGTGAGACGCCTCACGGCGTGACCGTCAGTACTGAGCCGTCACCCGAAGCCCGCATCACAGCGGGCGCACGGCGCGGAGCCACAGACGTAGGTCAGCTTGTGCGCGATGCCGGGCTGGCCGTCCGCAAGCGCACGGGAGTGCGGGTCGACACGGCGAGGGGCTGCGGCAGCAGCCAGCTCGCCGCAGTCTCGTTCATGTACAGGGGGCCGTGCTCGCCGAACACAATGAAGTCCTCGGCTTGGCAAGCGGTTCGGGGGCCCAGACGTTGACGCCCTCAAAATGAGGCGGGCGGCCAGCAAGTAGAAGTGGTCCGTGGGGGTATCGACGAGTCAGGGGTCCCGCAGGGCTTCCTCGATCAGCACCACGAGGTCGGCGATCGCTGCGGCACAGCTCACCAGGGGATCCTCATGGTTGGCCAGGACCAGGGGCATCCGTCGATCAGCCCCCGACCACTGACGCACCAGCCGGGCCGGAGCAGGCAGAGCCGCAGACCTTGCCGAGTAGACGGCGCCCTGAGGGCACAGCCGGGACCAGAGATCGTCCCACCCGGGGATTTGCGCCTCCGCCCCCACGGAAGCGAGCAGGCCAGCGACATCTTCCACTGTGCCGTAGGCGTGGTGGAGCCGGGACCAGTCCGTCCAGCAGAACTGGGGGAGCGGTCATTTACGACGGGTCAGAATTCGCCGTCCCGGACGCCGAGCCGAAACGCCGCCCACTCCTCCGCGGTGAACCGCAGCGCTGGCAGTTCCGGGTTCTGCGAATCCCAGAGCGCAACGGCCCCTCCGCCGAGGTCCGCAACCTCCACGCACGTCTTCGTCCACCTGTTGGTGTAGCTGCTGGTGACCCAGTCCGCGTCACTCAGGTCCAGGGCGTACAGATCAGCCTTCACGTCGTCCATCATGGAATCTCCCGTTGCTACGGCATGGACGATCTCCCCCTCCAGCATCACTCCGACAGCCCCGACGTGCATCCCGCCCTCCCGGCCGACCGGGGGCTGCCAGGTGACCTTGGCTGGCGGCGGGGTCTCTTGGCCTTGTGTGAGGTACCCCCGGCAGGATCCGACCCTGCGCACACGGCTCCGGAGGCCCTTTCGCTGCGAAATCAAGCTGCAGGTCAAGGGCCTCGGCCGCTGGGCGGAGCCGACTCTTGTCCACGTATGGTCCGTTCAGGACGTAGGGACCAGAGGACGGCACCACTCATCCAGTACTGCCGCCGTAACCCAGAGAGCCCCGCCGATAGGTTGGCGAACTTGGTTAAATCAGGCGGCCATCATCCTCCGGACTGCGACGCTGTCCTCCGACTAGGGGAGTTGGAGCTTCGACCGCCGCATCCCATTCATGGCGAGTGCTTTCGACGCGAGCAAGGAAGTCCTTGTGAGATCGTTTCGTCGAGTCAAGTAGCTCATGCCACGTGCGATGTGTAATGCGAGGGTCGCTTTGCAAGGACGAGGCTGAAGCATAGTTGAGGCGGTCAACGTGATCCACGACGAAAGTGAGTCGCCGAATAGGGAATTGATCACCCAGTTCTGGGTTTGAGTCCAGGAAGTTGCTGAGTGAAACGAGATATCCTAGCGCGTTTAGGAACTCTGCGTCAGTTAGGTGATAGCCCATCCGCTTGATCTCGACGATCCACAGAATTCCCGAATCGTGGAGTAGGACGAAATCCGGCTCTTTCGCCTTAGTTTCGATTGCGGTGGTGACTAGGCGGATGCCCGTATTCTTGCGGTACCAAGATTCGAAACTGGATCGAACTCGCTTCAGGGATTCATTCATGCCGAGAGGAGTCCACTCTGGCGCGAGGATCCACGGAGCCTGCTCGATCAGTTCCTGTAGCGGACGTTCGAGTGTAGCTCGGTCATCCACCAGAGATTCGAGCTTGGCGACCACCTCAAGCCTTTCCGCGGCGACCTGCCCCAAGGAGTACATCTCGGCGATGCGAGCCTTCTTGAAAAGCTCCATAACGGCGTCGACCGTGGTTTCGGTACTCTTGGCCACCTCGCGCAGGGCTTCGAGTAGGCTTCGATGAGGAGCCAGTGAAACCGCAAGATTCGCGATTCTCTCAACTTGTTCTGGGTTGTTGAGTGAATCGGGGTCCACGTCCTTGACCAGCAGTTCCGCTGCCTCCGTCACCGCTTCGCGGTAGATCGGATCCCCAGGAGCCGTGCTCATGAGCTTTGCGGGCAGGTCAGACTTCTCCATGAACAGTTTCGTCTTCTCCTGCCGAGCGGCTTCGTCGCTCCTTTTAGCAAGCTCCTTCACGAGTTGTTTCCCCCAAGCGGAAAGCGCTTCCCCTAGATCTGACGACCAGATGATGTCTTGGCGATCGGACCTGATCAAGTCTTCGTCATCGTCAAGCCATTCGGCATGCAGCTCGCCTACGATGTAGCTGCGCAGCTTGAATTCGCCAGTAAATCCAGCTCCGATGCCGAATTCTCGGGTCTTTGCGACGAATTTTCCGCGCGAGTAGATTCGGACGCCGGCCATGTACTCGTCTTTGTATGGCTTTAGGGTGTAGGCTACATATCCCTTAACGGGCAGGAAAGTATCATTGAATGGGACGGGCCTGCCGTCGAGGTCGATACGCGTATTTGGCATGAGGTCAACCATCAGTCGACCTAGGACGAATGAATCCCTTGGATTGGTAGAATCAGTGACACACACCTTCCAGTCGTGGCGCTCCAATCCGAAGCGTGCGGCCAGTTGGCGATCCAGATCCTCCTTTGCGGGGACGCGCTTGCGCGAGAAGTCGCGGAGCTTCACGGTCGTGCCGTGACTCTCAGACCAGGTCCCGTCCAGTGCGCCCGGCGTGGGGTGATATTCACGATCAGTATCCGTGAGCATGTCCGGGAGATGCAGAATGATATGCGAAGTGGCATACCCCTGGTCTGTTTCGTCGCCGCCTGACGAGATGATCTCGACGGTCTTACAGATACCGAACGGTGCTAGCTTACCGATGCCCTTACGGCCCATCACGGGCCGCAGCTTCTCTCGCGACCTATCGCCCCCGTCCGGTCGCGTTCGACGGTCCGCCCCTACCGTCAGATAGTGCTCGTTCATCTCACTTCGTGTCATCCCGTGACCGTCATCCTTGATGACGATTTCGAGCTGGGATGAGGCGGTGGGAAGTTTTGGGTCGTAGAGGAAGACGCCCCAAGGCAATGAAATCTGGACGTCTTCGGCGTCGGCGTCATATGCGTTCGAGATAAGTTCAGCGAGAACGGCGGAAACGCGGTCGTAGAGCTTGATTCCCAACTTGTCGATGGTCAGTCGGCTGATCTTCATCGTGTAGGGATGCTGCTCGGCGGTCGCAGCCCCCTGGCTCCCGACTTCTTCCTCCAACGGCAGCTGAGGTGCGTCGGACATGGTCCCCCCCTGAGGTCGATGTGCGAGCCTTCATGCTGCATGACGGTTCGTCACCCGCGCTACCCTGTAGAGCGAGAGCTGAGACGAACCATGGTCAACAAGCTTGCGGCTGCGCTAACATCCCCGCGTGAAGCCGTCAGCTATCGACCTGTTCGCCGGTGCCGGCGGAGCCACTCGGGGGCTCCGTGATGCTGGCTTCGATGTGCTTGGTGCGGTCGAGGTCGACGGAAGCGCTGCTCAGACATACCGGCTAAACCATCCCGGGACGCACCTGATCGAATCGGACATTCGTACGGTAAGCGCCTCGGCGCTTCGTCGAAGTCTTGGTCTGGGTCCCCGCGAACTCGACTTGCTCAAGACGTGTCCCCCATGCCAGGGCTTCTCAACGCTGGCCTCGGGCAAGGGACTTGCGGATGACGAAAGAAACGACCTAGTTTTTCATACTGTCCGCTTCGTCAGGGCGTTCATGCCGCGGGCTGTGCTGCTTGAGAACGTCCCCGGACTGGCGCGCGACGCTCGGCTCGGCTCGATTCGTGAATCCCTGGCGGCGCTGGGATATGCGAGCCGGATATACGAATTTGAGGCGTCGCGTTTCGGTATTCCTCAGCGTCGTAAGCGTCTTATCATGATTGCGCTTCGGGGGCGCCGCTTCCAGCTACCTGATGACATCGGCGCCATCGTTCCGGAGTATATTTCAAGTGCGTCCGCGCAGACGGCCTTTCGCGAGGTTGCTGCCACGCAGCGCTCAGATGACCCGCTCTGGAAGCATCGGACGCACAACGCAAAGGTTAGCGCCCGGATAGCCGCAATTCCCGTGGGTGGGAATCGTTTTGACCTGCCCGAGGAACACCAACTTGACTGCCACAAGAATCTATCCAGGCGGAATGCGACCGCTTCGTATGGGCGAATCAAGCTGGGTGAGCCGGCGCCAACTATGACGACGAGATGCACAACTCCCGCGTGTGGGTCGTTTGTCCACCCTACCGAGAATCGCGGAATCACTCTCAGGGAAGCGGCCGCAATCCAGACATTCCCCACGAATTATGACTTCATTGGGGATTATGGATCGATTGAACGTCAGATCGGGAATGCCGTACCCGTGCGGATGGCTAAAGTGTTGGGTGTCGTAATTAGGCGTTTGCTTCCGGGTGGCTGATCTCCACGATTCGGCCAGCGCGCCCTTGGGACGGTGTCGGCGTAGCGGCTTTGGGCTGGAGCTGTCATGGGGTGAGAGATCGGGGCCCGTAAGCTTGCGGCGACTCGGGCAGTCTGTGGACCTGCCCGCTAAGGCCCGATGTGGGCCCCGATCTTCGAGGCTCGCCCCATGATGGCTGCGTAAAGCCGCGGAGCCGACCCCCCCAGCCACAGCGGGTTTCCTCTCGGCAACCTTCGCCGTCTGGCGGGCGGCCGGCGGCCGGGCCGGAGCGGGGCGCAGACAGGAGCGGCGGCCCGAGGCGCCGGGCCGCGCGCCGC